>CAIOJS010000314.1 GCA_903858655.1 uncultured bacterium
ATTATTAGTGATTACTTTTCTGAGGAAGTAAATGTAAGCAATTTTGACATTGAGGAATTAGGTGCCCAAATTACAAATAGAGCCAATAAAAAAATATCAAATTTTTTGACAATTAATAAAGTTGCGTATATTGATACTCCCATGATGGTTGGAGTGGATAATATTGAAGATAATAATGTTCAGCATTGGCAAGATTTAGATTATTTGTTAAAAAGAAAAGGAGAGAATTTAAATAGAAAACGAAGAATTAGTTCATTGTTGAAAAATGATATTATTGATGGAGAAACAGAATATGATAATAAAGGAGAACGTTTTGTTTATAATAGAAAAGATGGATTTTCAATAGAATTATTAAATTGTGCAACTGGTTTAAAATCGTTTAGCCTCTTGCAAATTCTATATAATAATGGGTTCCTAGACAATAAAACATTACTGATACTAGATGAACCAGAAGCACATTTACATCCTGAGTGGATTGTTCAATATGCTAGGCTTATAGTAATGCTGCATAAGGAATATAGGGTGAATTTTTTAATAGGTAGCCACAGTCCAGATATGATTATGGCTATTAAATATATCGCAAAAAAAGAATTAAAAGCTGAAAATAATTCCACTAATTTTTATATAGCGAAAAAAACCGAAAAAGATAAGTATAGATTTGATTTTATTCTGTCAAAAGATGACATTCAACCAATCTTTAATTCTTTCAACATTTCATTAGATAAGATAAACGAATACGGTGCAACAGAAGATTGATAATGAAATATTGCTATAAAACAACTCAAACTCATTCCTTATCTATTCAATATGCTATTTGCTTGCAAAAAATAATAGATATTATTAAGGAAAATATTGAACGCGAAAACATAAATAAGGTTCACAATGCTAATATCTTTACTGATGAAATTGCTTTTAATCTAGATAAAATTAAAGATAATTCAGATGATAAAGATATAAAAAAATACAAAACAGTTGACATGTTTTTTTGCATGAAGGACAGTAAAAAAAATAAAAAAACATTACTTGTAGAATTTAAATTTAACTGTAATGGAATAAAAAATATTGCTATAGAATGTAAGGGGAAAATGGAAGATTCTAAAGTTTTATTATTTGGTGGTGGAATTCCAATACATAATAATGTTTTTATATTTAATGATAAGCTATTAAATGATAAAAGAGATGAAATTACAAATATCATTAAATGGCGATTAAATAATCCAACTGCTGAAGTGTTGAGTATTACAGAACTTAAGGAAATTTATTTCTAAAAGGAAATTATTTATCTATTGATTGAATGGAGATTATCATAAGGTAATTTTGGTATTGTAGATTAAAAGTCCAGGAGATAGCCCGTTGGCACGCGCGCCAAGGATGGTAGCGGTTAGCCCACAGTGCCGCTTATTCGCGGCGCGAGGACTAAGAGCGGACAGCCTGACCCGTAGGGGGCACCATAATTAATGAAAAAATAAAAATGAAAAATTTGAGGAGATAGTTCTTAGTGCCTCTTAGTGCTCTCAGTGCCTCAGTGGTTATCTCTAAAAATCAAAAATCAGCAGATTAATCGCAACGAACTTGGCACCACCTTCACTTCAAGCTCTTTGCCGAGTTCAATTTCGTCGCCATCTATGTGGGCGATGTTGTTTTTTTGTTGGATGATGCGCGCGTCGGTGGTTTTGAAGATGCGGATGAAGGGTGTTTTGTGGGCTAAACCCACGAAGATAAACGGAATGACGAAGGCGGCATAATAGATGAGCGGTTTGCGAATGATACATAGGTTGAGCAAGCCGTCGTCAATGACGGAAGTGGGCGAAATGCGCGTGTTGAAGCCAAATTGGTCGGAGTTTGCCACGCAAATCATAAACGATTTTGTTTTGATGATGCGTTCGTTCACATAAATCTTGAAACGCTTGGGGTTGTAGCGTATATATTCCATGAAAGCTATCTTGGCATAAGACCAAAAGCCGCGCGTTTTGACCTGCGAGAAGCGTTCGGCGACATAAGCATCAAAGCCCACGCCTGCAATACTGACAAAGACGCGCCCGTTGATGGTGCCCGTGTCTATGGTTTTCACATTGAAGCGATTGATGAGTAGCAAAGCCTTACGCACGTTCAAGGAAATCTTCATGAAATGCGCCAAACCATTGCCCGAACCCGCCGGAATGATGCCCATGGCGGTTTGGGTGTGGAGCAAACCCTGCGCGACCTCGTTGACGGTGCCATCGCCCCCCACGGCAATGACGGCAGCGTAGCCCATCTGAGCCGCCTCACGACTCAACTCAATGGCATGAGCCTTGGCTTGGGTGTAGCAGATTTCGTAATCGAAGGCAGCCTTGTCCAAATAGGTTTCGATGCGGCGCTCCACAATCTTTTGCTTGCCAATGCCCGATTTGGGATTGATGATGAAGCGTATTTTGCGGGGCAGTTTACTCATGGGTGTCGCTGAGTTTGTTTTGTATCATGCGTTGGTTATATTCTTGAATCAAAGCTTTGATAAATTGCTCTAATTCGTGCGCTTTGGCGACATTGGATAGGAGGAGATTGTTTTGGAGGAGGCGGTCGTTGGTGATATCATACAAGGCGGTGGCTTTTTCGCCATTGAATTGGAGCACATAGCCGTCTTTGATGAGTTGATAGGAGCTGTTGAGATAGCTGATGGCAAAATGGGGCGCAGCAGTGTCGAAAACACTGCTTCCGAATGCTACATATTTATCTTTATAGTGAACAATATCGAGCAAAGAAGGCAATATGTCGGCTTGTTGGGTGATGGTTTTGTTGATGCCTTGCATTTGGGGGTTGCCGTGCATATAATAAATGATGGGAATGGCGTAGGTGCCCACATTATTTTGATAATAGGAGTTGTAAGCCAAGGACGAATGGTCGGCAGTGATGACAAACACGGTGGAATCGAACCATGTGAGGTGTTCGCAGGTATGGAAAAAGTCCTTCAAGGCGTGGTCGGCATAGCCAATGCTCTCGTGAATCTCTAAAGTGCCTTTGGGAAATTTGTTTTTGTACTTGGGCGGAATGGTGTAAGGATGATGGGACGACAATGTGAAGATGGTTGAGAAGAAAGGCGGTTTGGTTTTAGTCATGGTGTTGGCGGCATATTGGAGGAATTCCTCATCATAGATGCCCCATTTGCCATCAAAATCTTTATCATTGTTGTATTCTTTTTTGCCATAGTAGGCATCGAAGCCTGCCATCTTGGCATAGGCATCGAAGTTCATGGTACCGTTTTTTCCTCCATGATAAAAGGCAGAGGTGTAGCCTTCATGTTTCAAAATAAGCGGTAAGGAATTTACTTTGTTGCCCGAAAACATGGAAGTGATGTAGGCATCATTCATCAAAGAAGGCAAGCCAGAAGCTACAGAAGGGATGCCTTCTATGGAACGTTTGCCATTTGAGAAAGCATGCTCCATCACCATACTATGTTGGATTAATGAATCGAGGAAGGGTGTGTAACCCTTATAGTTTCCATCGTCAATATCGCGATTGAGAGAGCCGATATATTCGCGGGAAAGGCTTTCGACAATAATAATGACTATGTTGAGATGACGGAAGCTCTCGCCTGAAGGAACTTTGTTTTGAACAATAGGATTGAAGATTTTGCGAGCTTCGACATTCGAGAAGTATTTTCGGTCGTCGAGGCTTTTCATCTCGATGGTACTGAAGATGGAGAAAGGGGTGTTTACGAGTAAGGGGGCGTTTTGGGGATTGGTGTATTCGCCTGCATTAATCATACTCAGCGGTCGCAAACGGAATCCACCACGAGCAATAAAAAGCGAAGAACCCATAATTAAAATAAACCATAAGAGACTCAAAAGAAAATGCTTCACGGTTTTGATGCGCGCATAGTGCACTTTATTAGTTTTTCGATAAAGATATACCATGGTGGCAATTAAAGCTGCGGCAATTACCACTACATACCAGTAGTCATATAAATAGTTCCAAAACAAGGATTGCAAATCGTCGCCGATTATGGATCCTTTAATGACATCGAATGTAGTTCGGCGGAAGATAAACCGAAAAAAGACCAAATCAACGCAGTTGAAGATGATGCCGATGGTGTTGGTGAGATAAAATATAATTTCAGCGGATAATTGGTAGGATTTGTTTGAGCGAAAATTAAAAGGTGCTACTTGTAATAGGATGTAAAGAGAGTTGATAAAGATAATAGCCGATGCATCGAAGAGCATACCGAAACAGCATATTCGGTATAGTTCCATGCCACTTATGCTTTCAAAATAATGATAATTAAGACCGTAAAACAGGATGCGCAACACGCTATAGAGGAATAAAATGATTCCAAGGCGTGATAAAAGTGCGACATAAATGTTGTTAGAGATTTGCAATCGTTTCATAAGGATGCAAAAATAACGAATAAGATTTAAATCTACATAAAAAAATATGCTTTAGGCAGAAATAATTAAAAAATTGAGACTACAACTTTGCGTTTTACTTCGGTTGCGGAGTTGCCGGCTTTGTCTTTTACGTTATACGTTATATAATAGGTGTCTATGGTGTGTATGTCCACAGGATTTACGACCACGATATTGCTGCTGATGTCGCCATCGGTTTCGTCATAGGCAGTTGCACCTGCATCAACATAGGTGGAATCTTTTTCAGAATTAAAGGTTTGAAGTCCTTTTAATGTTAAAGTGGGTGCGGTTTTGTCGGAGGACGTTTTTTTACAGGAAAAGAAAATGATGGGTATCAACAAAATAATAAAAATGAGTTTTTTCATGGCGAATAAAATTTATTTTTACAAATTAAAATATCACAGGTTAGGCTTTTTATAGGTTGTAATTCCACTGCTGACAGTTCCTGCAGGAATGGAGTCGGTGTAGTTAATCTCGAAAATCAAAGTGTCGCTAATAATTTTCACAGAACCCATGCCTGAATAGACATGTGTTACAGATGGGCTTCCCGTATCAACGCTTTGCATTGGAACACTTACGGTGTCGTGTCGGATATCGGCATAAACGACAGCATTGTTGGCAGTAGCGTAGCCTACATACCATATTCTATTGTTCAAAGTGGTGGATGTGGCAAGGGTGGATTGAAAAGATGATGTGTTGATGCCTAAAACGGTTTTGCTTGAATAATTCCCCGCATATTGGTCGGCATCGTTGCGAACAATAACAGTGCGGGTGGCGTCTGTTTGATGACCTGCTGCATCGATGGCTGAATAAACAATATAATAGGTGCCTGCGAAGTTTGTATTGACGGTATCTGTGGTGGTGGCAGCAATTGTGCCATCATGCTCATCAAAGGCTTCGGCACCCGAATCAATATAAGTGCCGTTGAGTTGAACTAAAACAGTTGCATCTCCCTTTAGAGTAATGGTGGGGGCAGAAGTATCTTTTTTCTTACAAGAAAAAAATACCAAGGAAGCAAAGAGAAAAATTACGAAGGATGATTTGAAAGACATTATTGTTTGGTTAATTTGTTAAATGGGAATCTGTATTCGAGTTTTTTTGTTTATTTCGCTCAATCCAATTAGTAATGCGCTTACTGTTGGTTATCAATATATATGCAATCACCGTTTTAGCAAAATAGAAAATCAGCCACCCTATCGTTGGGCTTTCGCTGAAAATACTTTTTTTTTGATAAAAAATAAATATCTGTCGGCAAAGCTCGGGCAAACTATCAATAAAGAGGATACCACCTACAACGATGATAGCAATTTGCACTACTGATGACATTTGAATATTAATTTCGAGTTTCTCTTCTCTGAAATGTTTATCAAGAGCTAATATATCAATCAGCCAATTTGTTTTGAATAGAAATAGCCACAACCCAAGCAGTACGATCATTAATGCAAATACAATAACTCCGATTGCAATAAACATATTTGGCGAATCGTACCTACTAAATGAGTTTGCAACCATGAAAGCCGAACCCATTGCTTGTGGAACCAGAATTAAAGCACTAATAAGAATATTAATTCCTAAAATCTTTATAATAATTAGCCATAAACTTCTTGGCGTCATATATCTAAGAATAATAAATTTTATTACTTATTAATTACGAATATAATTCCCGTGCGCCGAATAAACCAAAGAGGAATCAGCAATTGTGTAATTGATAGTAAAGACCGAATCGGAAGCAAAACTACCTGCACCAGAGAAGGTTCTGCTGTGCGAAGGAATTCCACACGAAACTGTTTGTTGGGGAATTGTAATAGTTGTCCCAGCAATAGTTCCATAGACAGTTGCATTTTCGTAGGTTCCAAAACGTTTAAAATTGATGACGTTCGTTGTATCTATACGAACGGAGAGTGTATCTATATAGGTAGCATCGTATGTACTGATAATATAATTTTTGACAGTAAAAAACCCGCTTACATAAGGTGCGGCGTTCACAATGACGGTGCGCATGACCGATGAAGCATTTTTAGCTCCATCCAATGCTGAGTAGGTGATGACACTTTTGCCTGCAGAATACATATTAACGCTTCCAGAGGTAGTATAGGTAAGAGTGCCGTCGAAATCGTCAATGACTGTTGCACCTGGGTCAGCATAAATTGCTTGACTTGCAAAGGTTACTATGTCGGGGTTGGAACCTTGAAGTGTTATGATGGGAGGGGTTGTGTCATTCTTTTTACAAGAGATAATAGATACTACAACTAATAATAAGGTAAGGTAAGCAATTTTTTTCATCATAAATGTTGTTTGAATTTGGCTTCAAATGTAAGAATAATTATTGAGAAAACTGAAAACAATATAAAATATTGTAATTGGTGAGATGAGAAATTAAGTTTTTGGGCAAAAAAAAGGCAGCCTGTTTAAAGCTGCCTTTTTTATTAATTCATTTTTTCTATTGTTTTGTGTAAACATCAACACCAGTATAAGTGGCATCAGAAACTTCGGTGAGATTAACGGTAATAACTTTTGAAGTAGTATTTACCGGACCGCTGCCAGTAAATGTGCGAACCATTGCTGGGCTACCACAAGTAAATGATTGTTGAGGTAAAGTGCAAGAAGTCATTGCAGTATTCAAATCAATGTAAGGGGAACAACCAGTGTAATAAGCAAATCTACTAAAAATTAGACGATAATTTGTTGTCGAAGAAGCAGTGATTGTTTCAGTCCATGCAAAGTGCCATGTTCCACTAATACCATCATCTGTAGCGCTATAAGTGCCAGCAAATGCTTTTGCGTCATTAGCGACAGTAACTGTTCTGGTTGCAGTGCCTTTATTTCCATCGGCATCAGTAGCTGAATAAGTGTAAACATAATCCCCAGCCAAATCTTTATTAAAAGCAGGTACAACTGTAACATCAATGCTTGTAATAGCATTACCTTTACTATCCTTGGCTGTTGCACCAGGATCTGTAAAAGAAGCATTTAAAGAGGAAGTCATTGTCGCATTACCAACTAAAGTTATTGTTGGTGGTGTTGAGTTTGTTTTTGTACAACTAGTGATTGTACATATGCCTGCGATTAAAACAATCGAGGCAAATAATAAAGCAATTTTTTTCATGTTTTTTTTTGTTTTTAGTTTATAAAATTAATTTAAGAAATACTCTTAGAATTGAGGGTGCAAAATTAATCAAAAAAATGAAAGAAAAATATTTTTTCAAAAAAAACTTGCTATTAAAATTTTTTATATTACTTTTGCACACCAAAACCTTAAAAAAAGTTAAAAAAATGAAGAAAGTATTTACGTTAATCGTAGCTGCCAGCATGGTATCTCTAGTTGCTTGTGGTCCAAGCGCTGAAGAAATAGCTAAAAAAGAAAAAGCTAAACAAGATTCAATCGCATTAGCACAAAAACAACAAGCAACTCAAGATTCTATTGCTGCTGCAACAAAAGCTGCAGAAGGAGCAGCAGCAGTGAAAGCAAAAGCAAAAGAAGATTCAATTGCA
>CAIOJS010000315.1 GCA_903858655.1 uncultured bacterium
GGGTAGATTGCAGATGGTGGTTTCCTTTGTGTCATTAAACTTCGCTGATATTCATTGTTAATGGTTGACGGGAAAAGAATAGAACACGGATGACACGGATGAGACGGATAAAAAAGGATTTTCTTATTGTTTTTCAATAACCCATTCATGTGCTTTGCTGTTGATGATAATCTTCATAATATAAGAACCCGGCAAGACTTCATAAAGATTTATTGTTTTTGATAAACATAAAATAGCGATAATTGCTAAACTTAATATTTTTTTAATCTGTAAATAATTTAGGGTCTGCTGAATAAGTCAAAGTACCATTTCATCAAAATTAAGCCACATTTTTTTAGTTATTTTTGCTTTTACCAATCGCTGCACTAGCATTGCCACCCTTACTGAATAAGTAAACTCCCTCAAGATTTGGCAATAGGCACCCGACCCGATTAATTTAATCAGGTTGAGTACCAAAACGATTGTGGCTATCCATGATTCACTCGTTTCTTGAAGCCTCGCTTTGATACGGTTCATACCATACCTTGTCTTGGCTTGTCCAAACTTACCTTCGATTGGATTTCTTTCGCCCGGTCTTACGTGTTCCACATCCACTGCCTTTGGCCTTCCTAATGGCTTTGCTCGTAGCTTTATTCCAAGTGGCTTGAGTTCGGCTCTATTAGATCGGGTACAATATATTTTATCCACAAGCACCTCTTCTGGATAATATCCAAATCGCTCTTTGTATTTTTCTACCGTTGTCATCAATCGTGTGCCTTCATTGAATGCTTCCCATGACAAATCGTCAAGAAAGGCATATCCATTCATGAGCGAGACTTGTATTTTGGCTCCAAATTCAACATTTGCATTTGTTTTCCCTCTTACAATCGGGCGAACATGTGGTTGATGAATGCTCACAATACGATTTTCGATACTGTGACTACCCTCTGTAAACATCTTTATTTGTTGCTCGAACACGGTGTTGATAACAAAGAGATATTTGAGTTGATGCCTATCCAAGGGGATATGAGAATATTCATCTAACAGTTTGTTGATGCTCTTTAAATTCCTCCTCAAAAACCCCAGTTGTTTTTTTACAGCATTGTGTATTTCTTTTTTCGATTTCACCTTCTTCTGGGCTGTATGAAGATATTTCTTATGCGCAACTTCCCTGTATGTCCTTGGTTTCTTTTTATGAAGGGGTTTGGAATACAATACATCTATCAACTCTTCTGATTTTTCCCGGGCACTGTTTAGTAAATCTAAATCTGTTGGGTACGCTATATCTTGTGGACAAGCCGAAGCATCTGATATGAGTGTTCCCTTATTTGTTACTGTCTGCTCAGGAGGCGCTACTCCTTGTTCTAACGAGGTAACTTCATCTGAATTGTTATGATGTTCTTGAGAGCTTTCTATGCCTTCCTTTTTTTCCACATCTTTGTTGATGCATAAACCCAGTATCTTCTCATTGATTGAATTAATTTGTTCAATGCCCAATCGCTTTCTGAATTCAACAAACAAAGATGGATCAAAAGGTGCTTCCGGGCTGAAGCTGCTGTAACCTATGAAGTACTGCATATAAATATTCTCTTGTATGTGCATTACTGTTTCCGCATCGCCTATATTACAAATATGTTTCAAAATCAAAGCTCCAATTGCAACACGAGGATTGATATTACCAGCCCCTGTCTGACTATTGTGCATTTGACCTTCATAGACACTCACCAATAAATCCCATGGTATCTTATGAGCCAATACAACCCAGCGGTTATTTGGATCCAATAATTTTGTGAATGGGCTTTCAAATCCTTCAATAGTCATCTGCTGTGGACTTATGTATGGATTCTTTGATGCACGGGTTTTCTGCGCTTTTGCCATATTATCTTGCATTTATCAGTCGACAAAGGTGGTTAAAATTATTGATATTGATAGCTTTCCTGGTTTTTCAGCAGATCCTA
>CAIOJS010000316.1 GCA_903858655.1 uncultured bacterium
GTAACTGCTTCCGGAATTGGAAGGAGCATACACTTCGTATTCATACGTCACAGTTTTCTTTTCCTTTGCGCCGCAGGGTATCTCCCAATTGACATTGATATAGGGGTTCAGATAACTATATCTACCACTTTTTTCCGTTTTGCCGCCATCGCTCACAGACAAGACATTTGCCAATAAATCTTTTTTAATCGTCAGAAAGATCTTTTTGTTTTGGAGGTTTTCAATATAAATTGTGCCTCTAATGGTTACTTTGTTATAATAGGTCTTTCCAATTTTCTTCACGTTCTCTTCCTTTTTCACTTCCTCTTCTTTGTTTTTAACCACCACATCGCCGGCTTTGGATAATTGCACCGAGATGTTTGCCCCTGTTGGCGTGTATTTGATGCGGTCTTGGGCTAAGGGCTGTAGGTTTTCGTTCTGCACAAATACGGGCGCTGTGGTGAAGGGATAGGTGGTATTGTTTGTCAATTGCAGCGAATGAAATACATCGAATCTCTTTTCAGGGTCGTTGCTTATGTAGCTGTAATAGGAGTAGTTGACAATATCGCCTAAGGACACTTCATATACATCTTTGTAGGGTATTTTTGCAGAAAAAATCTGAAAGCTTGTCTTGCTTTGTTTCGGCAGACTCACCTTTCCTACTTTATACATATATAAATCATTGGTCTTTTCGCCTGCTGTGGAGTAGTCATAATACTGTTCAATATGATTCATCGTTGCTGAGACATCCGTGGCAACATACGAATTGTCGTTTGAATAGCTTTGCATCGCCATCATCGGAATGGTGTTTACAGTCGGTTTTGTATCGTATATAGACGTTAAGTAGTTGTTGTAAATAGGATCGAATGTCATGCCATAATAGAACTGCGGGTTGCCCACCGTTAGGGTTAATTCGGCATCGTTTATATCCTCCGAATAGTTCTCCACCAAGGCTTTCATCTCCAATTGCAGCTCATTCTCGTTGATTACCTTTATATTATAAGAAGGAAACCATTGTATGCCATCTTGCATATACACCAAGCGCAAATCAGTTGCGTTAACGTTTTTGTCGAAATAAATCTTTGCCACACGCACCAAAGAATCCACCGTCAACATGCCCACGCCGGCATCTTCAATGGTGAAATCTATCATAGATGTTACCGTGAAATAGGTGGTTTTGTTATCGGTGGTTTTGATTTTCGCGATAGCAGAAGATTCGTAGTAATCAGATAGGATGCCGCTGATTTCTCTGCTGTTTTTATCAGCACCGGCTGCATAGGTAAAATGCACTTTCTTGCCCACCGATCCTTTGAATATATCATTAAAATTCTGCGGATTTTTGGTCTTTTTGATGGTGTCGGTGAGAAAACAAACTTTGGAAATTTTAGCTTCTTTGGTGGTGTTGAGCCAATAGGTGCCCAACAAAGGCTCTTGGGGTAGCTCGAGAACCGCATAGCCTTTTTTGGCAGATACATTTCCTTCTTTTGCAACAAAATAGGTGCCATTTTTAAATACATTTACCTGCACCGGACTCAGTGCGCTTTGCGCAGATACTAAAGTCATTAGCGATAATAGATAACAGAATACGAAAGTTTTTTTCATGAGATTGGAAGATTTAATTTATATTTGTTTTCAGAAAAAACCTTTAAGCACCAAATCTTATGCCAAAAACTCAGAATATTGATCTTTCAAACAAAAGTAAAGGAATACTTTATCTAATTCCTTCCACCTTGGGAAGCGAATCGCAACCCAACGACGTGTTGCCGGAGCTAAATCGGCACATCATCGAAAGCCTCACGGTTTTTATTGTTGAAGAACTGAAGACAGCTCGGCGGTTTCTAAAACGTATCAACAAAGACATAAATATTGATGCTTTAGAGTTCCTGATTTTCAACGAGCATACGGTGAAAACCGACCTAGCACAGTATATTGCTCCCCTATTGAACGGGCGCAACGTGGGACTGCTGTCGGAGGCAGGGTTGCCGTGCATAGCCGACCCGGGGAAAGAGATAGTGAGCGAGGCACATGAGCATCGCATCACGGTGAAACCTTTGACGGGTCCGTCGTCTATCTTATTGGCTTTGATAGCCTCGGGATTCAACGGACAGAACTTCGCGTTCCATGGATATTTGCCTGTGGAAAAGATGCCACGCCAAAAGAAAATCAAGCAATTGGAAGCCTCCATCCTACCCAACTTCCAAACGCAGATATTTATAGAGACGCCCTATAGGAATAACCAACTCATGACATCCTTGTTGGAGACCTGCCACAGCGAAACCCTGCTGTGTGTGGCTGCTGATATCAGCTTGCCGACCGAACAAATCATCTCAACCTCCATATCACGTTGGCGAAAGATAAAATACGACTTCAATAAAAGACCGGCGGTGTTTTTGTTGTATCAATAGGTTATTTGACTTTAGAGAAGCTAAAAGAATATAACCGGCGGCGGCAGAGCCTACCTGTGAACGGGTAATATTCCCATATTTTAAATTACATTTATTTGAAACTTTCTAACAGATAATGCGGGCTGCTCTTTTTCCCAACTTCGAATTTGTCTAAATTCTATTGTCACAACACCAGCTTTTGTCCCTTTAAAAGTTAACCTTTCAGTTCCTTTTCCACCCGGTACCGGATTAGGAGGCACGATATATTGATGCGTAATCTCAATAATATCTGTTGTTTCATTGTCGTGAACCCAAGAATAACCTGAGTTTCCCATACCTGGTAAGTCAATAGTATAGTCTTCGTTTATTTTTATATTTAAAATTTCTAATTCAGCCATAACTTTTATACCATTACATATTATATTTTAGTCAAAAATCAATCTGGTATAATGCCGATAGAGTAGCTGTTATAGTTCAATTTATTGGACTATTACAGATACCGTATCGGTATTATTTTCTTTTTTATAATAATTTCAAGTGCAAATATAGCAATATTTTTTGTTAGTGAACAATAATAACCGTCTAATTTTAGGCAGAGCCTACCGCCGAACGCTGAAAACTTTTCTTTATTTATTAAATATAAAACTCGCTATATCTTTTACTAAGTCAACCGACAATGGCAAAGATGCATCGTTATAGGTCGCAATATTCGCTTGTCTTCCACCTTCTACGATTCTAAATATGTGATTCATATTATCAATCAAAATCAATTGCGCTTTTGGATTCGCTTTCGAAAGTCGTTTGGCATCTTCCACAGTTATTTGAATATCATTGGTTCCTTGAATGATGAGAATCGGAATATTTAATTTCTGAATTTCTGTTTGCGGGTCATATTTAAACCACGAAATCATATAGGGTTGAACACTTGTTCTGAAAAGAGAATTAAGCATTGGATTCACATTGTCAACTTCTTTTCCTTTTACTAAACTATCCATAATGGGATAGGATAAATCCTGAACTTCTTTTGGTTGCGTACTCAATTGTTCTTTAATTGTTTTGTCTGCCCTCTGCCCTGCCCCTGCAACAGAAATGAACATATCTGCATTTGTTAGTGAAGCTATCATTCCAATTAATGAACCTTCGCTATGTCCCAATACAATAACTTTTGAAAAACGCTTTTCTTGTTTTAGTAATTCTATCCATCCTTTTGCATCATTCACATAATCATCAAAACGAAGATCTGTTTCATTTTTCATTGCTGCCTGACTTGCTGCTATACCTCTTTTATCATAGCGCAAGGATGCTATTTTGTTTTCTGCAAGACTATGTGCTAGTTTTTTGTAGGCATCAGCATTTCATCATTGGATTATTACAATCTCTGTCTGTTGGTCCGGAACCCGCAATGATTAATACCAAGGGCACATTTGTGATTCTTTTTGGGATTGTCAGCGTTCCATAGATTTTGCCTGTTTTGGTTTGCAACACAATTTGTTCTTCCACAAAATTTGTGTCTTTAGTTTCAGATAGTGTTATGGTCTGTTCCACTTCGTTTTTTGTTCTACATAAATTCATAGGAAAAGATTGTCCGGCTTGTTTAAAATTTCCATGAATACTATCATCTTTTTGTAAAGTTCCTTCATATTCAACACCTAGATTTGTTATGGCAAGTTTTACTATGGCGTTTTCAAAACTTGTGGTAGTTACCGGAATCCCACTTGCTCCCTGGTCCGGGCTATCCATTGTAGCACTAAATCCCATGTCTGTTTTGTTTATGTTGAATACAACTCTTAGTTGAGTCCCTTGAACTTTTAATATTCCGGTCCATTTTCCCGTAATATTTTGCCCAAACATCGTCATTGATGTAAAAAAAGCTAATAGCATTAATGTTGTCTTTTTCATATTAATTGATTTTTATTATTTTGATAAGTTCCAAGTGGTCAGGTATGATTTTAGGCAGAGCCTAAAAGGATAGAGGCGACGGAGGCAGAGGCTACCGCCGAATGGGGCTTTGTTTAAAAAGGAGTATTATTATGGATAAAAACCTGTTTAGGCTGTCAAACCCAAAGCTTTTGGGTATAAGATATTATTTTCAAGATGCACGTGAATATGCAAATCGTCTTCAAACTCTTTCAATAACTTAAAAGCAACTGTATAGGTATTACATCCGTCAGGAGGAACCATATAGTTAATGCTTAAGCGGTTTATTTTGTCCATTGCGCCTCCGGCAAACTCATGTTCGCCTTTCATGCGAGTAATCTCTGAATTAATTATCAGCTTTGCTTTATCTGAACTATTTTTCAACATTTCTTTGATAGACGGAAACAAAGTTTCTTCTTCCTGTTTCAGATGCTGTAATAGTTCAGTATTTATTTTCGAAAATAGTTCAGCAATCTCAATCAGTTCGGGATGGTGTGAACCATGAACATCAGCAATCTTTTGTGTATAAAATGTTAGCTGAGGCAAAAGTCGCAACACAGTTTTATGATGAGTGTTGACAATATAATCGCTTAAAAAATCGAGCTTCCATTCTTTGAAATTTTGCGAAGCATTGATTTCAGTTTCTTCAACCTTATTTAATTTTGAAGCTAATGCCTCAACATTTATCTTTTTATCTTTACATGCATCTTCAATACTTTGATTTCCACTACAACAAAAATCAATACCAAATTCCTTAAATACTTCTGCTGTGCGGAAATCGTTGGCTACGATTTCACCTATTTTCACTGATTTAAAATCTTCTATTTCCATGATTTCACTTTGATTAACATTTAAAATTATCGATTAAACAGGGAGATGGTAAAAAGTTTACCATCTCCCATTTGCCTTTTATGATTTATAAAAATGGTTCTACTGGAAATTTTATGAAGGAATAGATTTTTCATTACCTTTGTAGGATGAAAGAAGATATATTAAAAGCATTAGAAAAAATACTTCTCCCATTAAGTACTGGTTGGGAAGTTGAACAAATCACTACTGATGAA
>CAIOJS010000317.1 GCA_903858655.1 uncultured bacterium
CTGCCTTTTTTTGGTTTTAGTTAGATAGTCCCTTATGAGCTATTTGTTTGATTAACTTAGAAGTATTTGAAGGAACTAATTGACAAACACTCCCAATATTTCCATTATCTTCAATTCGAGCTTTTCTACAACCACCCATACATAAGGGCAGGTATTGACACGCATAACAAGTGTCCTCAAAATTATTTCTTTTAAACCATTTTGAAAAGTGAATTTCCTCTTTCACAAATTCACCTGCTGCATTCAAAAAGCCTATTCTTTCTTCCTTGGTGAAATTTCCGACACTGCATTTGAATATATCACCATTATAATTAACGATATACTGATGAACTCTTTCAGCCGAACAATATACTAGTTTGCCGGTATCAATAAGTTTTAAAGCATGATACACGTCATAGCCTAAATCTTTTGCGATAGCGTAATAATTTGACAAATGTACGGAAATTTCTGCATAATCTATATTGTCAACTGCATTAATGGAGCAGTTTCCGAAAATGGGTTCAAGGGTAAGGCGAAGTTGCTTCCGAATGTTTTCAGGAAATTGATGTAATAATTCGGGTATAGATTCAAAATTGGTGTGATTAAAATTTATACGCAATGTTATGATTACAGCCTTGCTAAAGCTTGCCAAGTTCAGGATATTTTGAAATATTCGTTCAAAGGTAGGCTTGCCATTTTTTAAGGTTCGCAGGGTGTTGTGATAAGCTTCGGCACCGTCCAAAGTAATTTGATATTCCATAATGCCGCAGTCAACCAGCTTTTCAATAGTGGCTTGGGTAAGTAAATACCCATTGGTGGTCATTTGTATGGAAAGTTCCACCTGATGGGAAGCGGCAATAGCCACTATGGCTTTCGAAATGTGGATAAGGCTTTCAATTTCCATCAAAGGCTCTCCTCCAAACCAATGAACAATAACGTATTTGTATTTTGGAATTTCCTGACTCAACCACTTCAATACCGCCTCTTTTGTCAACGTATCCATGGAAGAAGCGATATGTTTTTCATAGCAATAGCTACAAGCAAAATTACAATTTAGGGTAGGCATGATGGTCACATCCAATCTGTTTTTATCTTCAACGCCACATTGTTTCCTGTTTTCGATAATAGCAAATTCATCTATAGCGTCGGGAATAATAAATTTCAATTCTTGCAGATTCTTTTTTAAATCCTTGTAGTCATCGTTATTTGGAGATTTGAGAATTTGTTGAACAACCGCTAGCTCTTCCGATTCAAAAACTGCCATACTACCGTAAAGCGTATTGAAAATGATGGTAGCATCACTGTCATCGCAATCAATACAAATATTGTAGTAGGAAGATTTTAAAATCATTGTAATTTTCTGAGTTTATCGGTTGTACACTTATGGTCCTTGTTGAACATCCTCTTTGGTCTCCTCCAAATGCTTTTGGGCTTTCTGAGCATGCTTCATTCTAACCTTATTGTTCTTTCTAATAAGTTCTTGTTTTACCCAATTTTCAATTTTGTGATGCATAGGCGTAAGTAACAAAGCAATCAATACCAAGGATAAAAGCATAATCAAAGGCGATTCATCCGACCATTTTCCCAGATAGGGATGAATAAATAGAAAAACAAATTCGAATACCATAAGCATAACCACATTGCCAATAAATTCAATGGCTTTGGTCCCGATTAAAATGCTGTGACTGAAAAGGAAAAATAGCACCAATAAGGTGATTAAGCCTATGGTTATGGCAATATATTGCACATTTTGTCTGTGTCTCATTTTGTCTTCCAACATCATCACCTCTTTTCCTTTTTCGTCCAAATGTAATAATAAGAGTGTGTTTTGGATTTGGCTTTGCACCACGGCATTGCTAATGCTATCCTTATAAATGAGCGTTTGGTGGAGATAAAAATAGGCACTATCGGTTTGCCGAGTGGCTTCATATAATTTGAAAAGATGCTCGCTAGCATCGGCAATGTATCTTTTGGATTGTCCTTTCAGGGCATACTTGTAAGCCAAATACGTATAATGTAAAGCACTCGGATAATTGCCCTGATCTTTCTTGAACTCACTATACAACAAGCATGCCTCCATATAGTGTTCCGTATTGGTATATATACTGTCGGTGTTCACGTCAAAACATTTCTTAAAAAACGTTTCGGCTAATGCGGTATCTTTTTTTTGTAAATATAAATTCGCAAACAAATAATTAAGTCGTAAGTCATGATCAGTTTTTTGAGGACCCATAATATCTTTTTCATGATTGACAAATAAATTATAAGCAAATTGAAGTTTATTGAATGCTAAATCAATCTTATGGGTTTCAAGGTAAATCCTTGCAAAACCTTCGTAATAATTAAAACTAATGGTTCTACTGGGAATTTTGTGGAAGCATATTCAAGTACCCAAGAAAAAACAGAATTGCTATTCTAAAATTTGCAGTGTTTCTATAACCTCTTCCAATTGTTTTCAGCTCTTGAATTGAGCCATTAATTCTTTCTGCTC
>CAIOJS010000318.1 GCA_903858655.1 uncultured bacterium
ACCAGGTATCCACAGCACCAAGATCCGCTTGTCATCGACAATTTCGATAGCCAACAGTGGAGCTAATGCTGGCCTGACGAGATTGTTGTAGCCGATCATTTCATTTTGGATAGAAGCGAGCTGTGAATCGGCTAATCCTTGCACAGGCCTGACAGCCTTTCCGTCCTTCTCGGCAACGCCGATGAGGATATAACCGCCACCAATGTTCGCAAAATCGTTGGCGAAGGCACAGATGCTCTGATAGACCTTGTCCGGATTCCAGCCTTCCTTGAATTCAAGGCGGTCGGATTCGATGGCGCGAGCACCTAACAGGTCTTCGATGGCGATGGGAAGTGTCATGAGCTAGCTTCCACCATGGGAAACCAAGCTCTCAGGATTGTGAGCAAACTCCTGAAAGAATCCGATTCTTCAAGATTCCTGATCCCTGCATACTGACCAATCATCTGAAAGTCTTTAGGAGAAATCGTCCTGCCAATGCCGTCTTTTACCAAGGCCTCAAATAATTCTTTTGGCATTTTTGACATCGCATGAGCCAGAGTCATTCCAAGTTGTCCGGAAGCTTTCTCAATCAGTTGATCCAGTGTTGCCACATCCATGGAGTAATGACGAGCAATTGCAGGCCTGCAGTACCACATCCATGTCTCAAGTTCAGGAACCAAGGCTATTGCGTCATTATTATTACTCCAAGTTATGGCATCGAGCTTTCCCCTGATCTGTCCTTCAATTTCTGGGGCTTGATATTTATGTTCCTTGTCAGAACCTTCATGATCCCAAATAAGGATTATTTTGGTATAGCGCCCTTTTTTGAACCTTGAAAGTTCTGCTCCACTTTTGATCATCCCACTATCATGCAAAGGATGTGTTTCTATGTCATACGTTATTGGGCGTATACCGATAGCCGCATGTTTTTCGAGTATTGAACTTATGAACATTTTTGCATCTATGTCAGCGGCTTGAACAAAGAGGTCTTTCATTCAAGAATCCCCGCGGCGAAGACAATTCCAAGATCTGGTTCACCATCCCAATCTTTCAAAATGGGGTGGTCTATACCATGCACTATAGTTGTTCCGGTAGATCCGCGATTAAAGCATAATAATGGCTTGATTCCACTTTGCTGGACAACAAATGGAGAATGGGTAGCGACGAGCATTTGACCGGATGGAATGGTAGAAAGTGAACGCATTATTATTTCAAGCGCTTTAGGGTGGACACCGTTTTCTGGTTCTTCAACCATGTACATGGCTGATTCGGGCGGCATGAACGCCAAGAGAGTCAAGGCAAGCATGCGTAGTGTTCCATCGCTTAAAACCCAGCTTGGCGCCTCAAGACCATTCTCATACTGTACAACAATGTACTCGGCGTTATCGGCGATCCTGCGGGAGCACCCGATGTTTTTTAGATCGGGCAAGGCGAATCTGAGATGATCAATCCACCGGACAAGATCCGTGCCATCCTGAATCCAGCTTATTTCTTCTCCGTTTTTCCTGCCTATCAAGCGGCTGACTACTCTGGCTATATTGGTTCCATCCATATCCAGTTCGGCACTTCGTGTTGCAGAGCATGGCAGGCGCATACCAGGGCTGTCGAGCTGAATATATCGGACACCCTGCATAAGAAATTTTCTTACCAGATTAGCTGTCGGGTACCTGTCTTCATCGGGTGGAGTAAGTGCAAGTGTCAGCTTGTCTACACCAAAATTGAAAGAGTCCTGATACCTGCTGGTCTCACGAGCATAAAAATCCGTTCCTTTGGAAGTCTTGCCAAGTAATCTTGTTGGTTTTACTCTATCGCTGAATGCAAAATTAGTTCCAGCCGGCAGCCAGCTTTTTGAATATTTCTGCAGAATCTCATCTGATACACAGACTCCATGATCGACATCCTGCTTGATGGCAAGACGGTATAGCACCAACGAGTCAGATAATTCCTTGCGTTCTCTGGAAAAATCAAACCAAATTGAAACCTCAATAGTTCCGCCCTGTTTCATCCAAGTGAGGTCATCAAAATTGGACACGTTCCTGGATTCCACCGCCAGCTTGGGGCCATCGATGAGGCAATCACGCATAAAGTCGATTGCATCGAGAAACGTTGTTTTCCCGGATGCGTTTGGACCGACAAGTACATGGAATGCCTCCAAAGGCAAATCGATAATTTCCTTTATGCCTTTGAAATTCCGAATTGTAATGCCTACAATCATCCGAGTTCCTCCGACAGTTTGTTCAAACGCAGAACCTCGCCAGAATCCAGAAAATCCAGGAGCTTGTCGAGTTTTATTGCAATTTCCGGGTCAACCTCTTCCGGCCGCATGAAAGAAACCAATTGATAATAAT
>CAIOJS010000319.1 GCA_903858655.1 uncultured bacterium
GATTTCGACGATGATAAAAAAAAGATTGAAGAACAGTGCGACATTGTGGCACGTGCTTTTGCACGATACAAGGAGATTCAGCTTCAAGGCCATGCCGACTTTGCGGATTTTAAAACGGCTAAAGATGAGTTGAACGAGCGGCTGGCTAAGTTGAGAAATGAACTGAATCAACTTCTGCACAAGCAGCATTACGCCAATGTGAAATACGACAAGTGGCTGGCCACGCACCAACCTTTCCACTGGTTTGCGGAGTTCTACGAGATTATCCATGGCAAAGGCGGGTTTGATGTGGTGATAGGTAATCCGCCGTATGTGGAACTGAAAAAAATAAACTACAAAGTGCTGCAATACTCAACATTTGAATGTGGAAATTTATATGCGCTAGTTATTGAAAGGTATTTATCCTTTATAAAAAATAGTTCAAAGTCAGGCATGATTATCCCACATTCTTCTATTTGTACCGATAGAATGGCAAATCTGATTAAAATTCTAAAGAAACAAGGGCTGTGGCTTTCCTCTTATGATATTCGACCATCTAAATTATTTGATGGCGTTGATCAGAGACTTCTAATTTACATATCGATTAATAATTCTAATGACATATATACATCAAATTACCATAGGTGGGCTTCTGAATATCGCGAATATTTGTTTGGCATGGTTGAGTATGTTGCAAATATTAAAACCGAAGTACCAAATTCAATAATTAAAGCAAGTCGGCAAATCGAGAATAATATTAAAAGTAAATGTAAAACCAACAATAATCTATCTCTGCAAATAAGACAAAGCGGCATTCCTTTATATTATCATAACGCACCAAGATATTTTATTCGTGCTACAAAAAAACCGCCATATTTTTGGAATGAAAAGGATGGTGAAAAAATATCTGTGCAGATAAAAGATTTGTCGTTTTCAGATAATACTTATAATTCACTTGCTTGTTCTCTTTTAAATAGTTCGCTTTTTTACATTTGGTTTCTTTCACTTTCTGATTGCCGCCATTTAAATATGCGTGAAATTGAATGGTTCCCGGCGTCATTCGGATCTTTCGATAACAAGATTGTTTCCGAACTAAATGAAAAAGTCTGTCAATTAATGGAAAGCTTGGAGAAAAATAAATATCGGAAAGAAGCGTTTTATAAAGCAACCGGCAAAGTAATTTACGATGAATACTATCCAAAGCTCTCTAAACCCCTCATCGACCAGATCGACTGCCTCCTCGCCCGACACTACGGCTTTACACACGAGGAACTGGATTTCATCATCAACTACGACATCAAATACCGCATGGGCAAGGAACTATCCGGAAGCGGGGAGGAAGAATGATGAGTAAACAAACGGAACAAATTACCGCAGATACCAGGCTGCTTGTTCAGGAACTTTCGCTGCTTATTGAGCAGGGCAAGCAGCAGGCCGTTTCGGCTATCAACAGCGCCTTGACCATGCTTTTTTGGCACATTGGCGAAAAAATCAATACGCATGTCTTGCGGCATAAACGAGCAGAATATGGCAAACTAATTGTCGCGACACTGTCCCGACAATTGGTTAAGGAATATGGGAACAGTTTTGAAGAAAAAAACCTGCGCCGTATGATGCAGTTTGCTGAACAATTTGCAGATATTGAAATTGTCGTTACACTGTCACGACAATTGAGCTGGTCTCATTTTCTCGTACTGCTTCCTGTAAAAAACCAGGAAGCAAAAATTTTCTATGCGGAAATCAGCGCCGAGGAAAGGTGGGGAGTGCGGGAATTGCGAGAACAGATCGAAAATAAAGTTTTTGAACGAAAATCTATGGCAAATATTCAATTGCATCAGGACGATAAGTCAAGGGACGCGGTTTTCAAGGATCCATATTTTTTTGATTTTTTAAATTTAA
>CAIOJS010000320.1 GCA_903858655.1 uncultured bacterium
AGCCCACATATCATCAAACTTCTGATGATTTGCTGCCACAGCCTCTTCCTTATCGCTTTCCATTTTATTCTGTTTCTCATTCAGCAGTCTCACCTGTTCCACCTTTGCCAACAGCCCGTCCCACTTCGCCTGCGTCATCCCTTGGTCTGTCAAAGCATCCTCATTTGCCGTAATATTAGCATTCAACACCGTCATCGCAGGACCTATCCCCTCCATATTCTTCCTCGTAATACAATTCCGTACCTCTTTAATCCCCATATCCTTCCAGCTAATATTCAATGCAGTTTCTGCATTGATAGCATAAATTTCAATATCATCCAAATCTGTTCTAATACTAATAGCTGTCGTAATCAGCAAACCTGTCAAAGTCTTGCTTTGTGTCAAATAAAACGAAGTAGCCACTATATTTTCACACACCACTATCTTTGCAATAGTATTTGTATAAAACGGATCCATATACCGTGTAAATCTTTCAATAAATTTTGCTTCATCGGTGTCGAAACTATTTGCTACGAATCTCGATAAAGCTGTCTTGTCTTCAAAATTTGGATGCATATCTTTTTTTTTTAAGTGAATATTCTTTTTCGAGCACAAATTTATACATTATTTCGGATATATAAGCAAGAAAAAGTTTTCAAATAGCATCTTTTTTTTTAAACAAAAATAGTTAGCAGGTCTAAAGCCCTAACATACAAGCCAATTCGCAAACCCTATCTTAAAAGATAGGGTTAAAATATTTTTGAAAATAATGGACATTTCGTCTCCAAACGTTAAATAAATAACCCTAGCCTTCAGGCTAGGGTAGAAAATGTAACAAACTTAAGGACTTTAGTCCTGAAAACCTCCTATCAATAGCCATAGCTTTTAAGCTATGGTTGCCGAAATGACACATCATTGGACTTTAGTCCTCAAAACCTCCTATCAATAACCCTAGCTTTTAAGCTAGGGATCTAGAAATGAGCGAATAATAGGACTTTAGTCCTGCAAAATTAAAAGTACACCATAATATATAAGCTGATGTTTCGCATTATAATGAAATCCCGAAGGGATGACAATATTATAGAACACAAAATACAGAGAACACCAAAACCCAGAATGGGTGATATGATAATATCATCCCTTCGGGATTTAACGTATGATGGTCTGAATAATTTTCTACAATAATTTCAGTCCTTCGGACTTTTGCATAGCATCTGATATAAATTAAAAACCCCGCCATGAGTCCTCTCCAAAAAGTCAAAAGGGACAAAACTGTTTAATTTTTTTTATTCAAAAAAAATAAATAATCTGTGAGAATCAGTTCTTTAATTTTTTTAAATAATCTGTGAATCTGTGGCATTTAATCAAAAGCATACTTTTCGTAGCGAGCTGAACAATCAAAACCCCAACATCGGGCAACTTCCTCTCAATAGCGGGCAACATGCAATTGATAGCGGGTAATTTGCTCTTTGTAGCGGGCAACCTCCTCTCTGTAGCGTGCAATTAGCTTTATATAGCGGGCAACTTCCTCTCTGTAGCGGGCAAATAGGTTTATGTAGCGGGCAACTTCCTCTCTGTAGCGGGCAACTTCCTTTTTTTAGCGGGCAACTTCTTATTTTTAGCGGGCAACTTCCTCTTTTTAGCGGGTAACGCACTACCACTATGTTTCAGCCCGCCATCAACTCCTGTAACAACCGAAGTAATGGTGTTTGATGTTATAGTTTTAGATGTTTTGCGTGTGGAATGTATGATTTTTTACCTGATTTGAAACTTAATCTTATGCTTTTTGCAGATGATTTGGGTTAGGTCTCTGCCGGTTTTGATGGCGACGGGTAATCCGCCACCGGGGATAGCCCAATGGCCTGTAAAATAGAAGTTTTGGAGGTTGGGGAGGTGGTTGGCGATGGGGGATCGGGCGGTTAGGTTTCGGGCGGGGAGCCAACCTTGTACGGAGCCGAAACGGTTGGATGTGTATCGGTTATATGTGGCGGGGGTTACGATGTCGGTTTGTTGGATGTGGGGGCGGATGTTGCCGAGTTTGAGGTCGAGGGCGGCGATGATTTGCTGAGCAAATTGGTTTTTAAGGTCGTCGTAGCGGGTTTTGTCGGTGGCGCGGAGTTGTATCCAAAAGTCGCCTTGGAGGGTGTAGAAGCTGACGGAAAGGACAGTTTTCCCGCTGGGAGCGAGGGTGTTGTCGTAGTTGTAGATGTGTACTTCGAGTCGTTGGTAGTGGGTTCCGTCGGGGGATATGAGTTGGATGGGCAAGGGGAAACGGAAGAAGTAGGGATGGGAGGGGAAGGTGCGGTTGACGCCGAGAGCGACCATGAAAATGGAGTAATAGACGCTGAGTTTTTGTTGGTTATTGAGCTGATTGATAAGTGGATTGGTGTATTTTCCGTCTAAGGCGTGGAAAATGGTTTGGTGCCAATCGGCGGCTGAGATTGTGATTTGGGATGGATGGAGGGAGCCGTCGGAGAGCATGATGCCGGTGGCGGAGTTGTTGAGGGTTGTGATTTTTTGGACGGTTTTGTTGTAGTGGATTTGTCCGCCGAGTTGGAGATATTTTTGGACGATTTTTTGGGTGAAAAGGTAGGAGCCGCCGAGGGGATATCCGGCACCGTTTTGGTCGTAGGAAGCGAGGGGGATGGTGAGGATGAGGAGGTTGATTTCGTCACCATCGTAGAGAAGTTGGAAGGCTTCGCGGAGGAAGGGGTTGCGGAAACGTTGGGCGAAGGTGAAGTTGGTTTGTTTTTTCCATTTGTTGATGAACATGAGCAAAGGGAGATGTTTGATCATGGCGATTTTTTCGCGTAGGGAGAGGAGTTCGGGGACTTTATCAACAATGGGGGGGACTTCGAAGCGTTGGATTTTGCGCATGGAATTGATAAAGAGGCGGATGGTTTTGGTGTCTTCGGGAGCAAGTTCCAAAAGGTAGTTTTCGAGTTTCTGTAGGTTGGTGTAGAGGTGAAAGATTTTGCTACCGTGAATGTCGGCGTTGTCTTTTAGCTCGATTTCGGCACGAGTTTGATGGTTGACAAACTGAATTGAAGACATATCAATGAGTTCGGACCATAAACGATAGAAAGGATTGGAGGGATGGGAGCCAAGAAGCCAATGGATGCAGCCATCGAAGGTGTAGTCGCCACGTTTCCAACTCGTGCATAAGCCACCGGCGGTTGGGTTCTGCTCAAATATTTGGGTTTGGAAGCCATTCATTTGCAAATAACATCCAAGGGTTAAGCCTGAGATGCCTGCACCGATTATGTTTACTGTCATACCTATTATTATTTTTAGAAGATGCAAAGTTCGTATTTTTTTTGGAGGTAAAGATAAAAAATTAAAGGGGATTTGTGTTGGTATTGATATTTTGCGTAAATTTGATGTCCGAAATTTGGTTGTATTTCAGAAGGAAAATTAATCACTAAGACACAAAGACACTAAGAATCACAAAGATGATATTGGCTTAGGATGATGTGGTTAGGTTTTTTGACAGGCACTAGAAATTGAGAATATTGTTTGGATTACAGGATAAAAAAATGAGTATGGAGGCTAAGAAATTTATTGTTTATAAGGCGTCGGCGGGATCGGGCAAGACCTATACGTTAGTTCAGGAATATTTGAAGATAGTGTTGGCGAATCCTGATAAATATAGGCGGGTGTTGGCGGTTACGTTTACGAATAAGGCGGCGTTTGAGATGAAGAATCGGATAGTGAAATATCTGTTGCAACTGTCGGAGATCACGAATTCGGAGGATAAAGAGGTTGTTGAGAAGATAAAGCTTGGTTATCGTGATTTGATAGAGACGTTGATGGCGGCGACGGGCTTGAAGGTGGAGGCGCTTTCGGCAAGGGCGGATTTGGTGTTGAAGAAAATCTTGCATAACTATTCTGATTTTGCGATATGTACGATAGATAGTTTTGTGCAGCGAATCATCCGTACGTTTGCGTTCGACATGAAGATACCGCAGAATTTTGAAGTGGAATTGGATTATAAAAATGTGTTGTCGCAGGCGGTGGATGTGTTGCTGAGTTATGCGACGCAGGATGATAGTTTGACGGATTTGATGGTTGAATTTATCAAACAAAAGATTTCGGAAGGGAAAAATTGGGATATAGAACAGGATTTGAAGACGTTTGCGGAGGAGCTGATGAAGGAGGATACGCAGAAGTTTTTGCCGCTGATGGCGCATTTTACGTTTGGGGATTTTAAGGCGATTATTTCGAAGGGTTTTGGGAGAAGGAGGGTGATAGCGGATGAGGCGGAAGGTATGGCGAAGAAGGTGGTTGGAGAGATTGGCAGGTTGGGGATAGACATCACGTCGTTTTATTATGGCTCGAAGGGGATTCCGAGCTTTTTTGAGAAGGTGGTGAACAACGGATTGGGGAAAGCGTCGTTAGGTTCGACGTATTATGGAAAAACAGTGGATGAAGGGAATTGGCATTCAAAGACTGCCTCAGCCACAGATAAACAGAGCATTGACTCGTTGAAAGACTTGATAAGCGAGGGGTACCATAGGATTTTAGAGCTGCAGGTTCAATACAAAAATATTACGGTTATCACGCGGAGTTTGTATCCTTTGTCGTTGTTGAATGTGATTAAGGCGGAAGTTGAAGCGGTTAAATCGAGCGGGAATTTGATTTTTATTTCGGATTTTTATCAGAAGATACACGAGCAATTGTTGAACGAGCCCGTGCCGTTTATTTATCAGCGGACGGGGGAGAAATATGAGCATTTTTTTATAGATGAGTTTCAGGATACGTCGGTGTTGCAGTTTCAGAATATGTTGCCGCTTATAGAGAATTCGTTGGCGACAGCCAACACGAACTTGGTGGTAGGCGATGGGAAACAGGCGATTTATCGTTGGCGGAATGGGGAGGTGATGCAGTTTGCGTCGCTGCCGAAGATATTTAATAAGCCTGATTTGATGCATTATGATGATATTGAAGATGCCTTGGAAAGGAATTACAGCGATTATACGGACACGGCGGATGGAGGGATGAATGTTAACTTTCGGTCGCAGGCAGCGATAGTGAATTTTAATAATAAAATCTTTGGATATTTGAGTGATTTGTTGAGCGAGGAGCATAGGAGTATCTATGAGAAGATTGAGCAAAATGTGAAAAAGGGGAATGATGGGGGTTATGTGCAGGTGAGGTTTTTTGAGAAGGATGGTTATGCGGAGAATCAGTTGAATTGTGTTTTGGAGATTGTTCAGGGTTTGGTGAGGAAGGGGATTGCGTTGAAAAATATCGCAGTGATTTGTCGTAAGAATGCGGAAACGGTGCAGGTTGCGACGCATCTTTTGAAAAATGAAATAGATGTTGTTTCGTCGGAATCGTTGCTGCTGAGCGCTTCGATGAAGATTAATTTGGTGGTTGCGTTGTTGCGGTTTTTGAACAATCCAAGTGATAATTTGTCGGCGGCGTTTGTGTTGTTTTATGTGAATCAAAATCACAATCCTGAAGAGACTACGAATAAGGTTTTTGATGATTATAAAGAACTTCAACAGAAACAGAACGGTTTTGGAGCAATGGCGGCGATGTTGAAAGGGTTTGGTGTTGATATTAATTTTGAAGGTCTTGCTAGCTTGTCGTTGTTTGATTTGAATGAGGAAATTGTGAGGCTTTTTGGGTTGTTGCGCGAGGCAGACCCGTTTGTGGTGATCTGGCTGGCGGGGGTGCGGAGCTGAAGGGTGCGCAGGTCGACTGCGCCATCGCGTTGGGTGTAAATGCCATCGATGGCGCCGCTGGAGGGGACTTCGCCGGGG
>CAIOJS010000321.1 GCA_903858655.1 uncultured bacterium
GCTTGGTTTATGCTACCCGAACAGTCAGGTTGCGAAAAGCACGCTTGGTTTATGCTACCCGAACAGTCAGGTTGCGAAAAGCACGCTTGGTTTATGCTACCCGAACAGTCAGGTTGCGAAAAGCACGCTTGGTTTATGCTACCCGACAAGGCAGGTTGCGAAAAGCACGATTGGTTTATGCTACCCGACAAGGCAGGTTGCGAAAAGCACGCTTGGTTTATGCTACCTGTCCGGTAAGGATGCGAAAAGTACTTTTTTGAATGCTTCATCTCCATCTAGGGGAAATGCTTCTGCCATGTTTCTTGAGCCAGGGGATAGCCCGTTGGCACGCGCGCCAGGGATTGGAGCGTAAAGCCCGACCCGCAGGGGGGCGCCAAAAAAAAGATCCAAATCCCAAGATCCAAATCCCAAATTCCAAAGATTGCTCTCTACGAATTACGAATGGGCGAATCCCGACACTTCGTGTACGGGACAGGTTACGAATATGGAGGCAGTGTTTCTTAGTGCTCTTTGTGTCTTAGTGGTTTTTTCTTCATCTCATCTGAAAACAAAAAAAACTTTTTCCCCTTGCATTCCAAAAAGTTTTTGTAAGTTTGTATGTTCCATAAAATATATAACCATTCAGATAGTTCAAAAATAATTGCCATGATGCTTCAAGTTTTTTTAGAGACTCCCATCGAATATTGCAAAGGCGTTGGTCCGGTGCGTGGCGAATTGTTTAAGAAAGAACTCGCCATTTTCACGTTCGGCGATTTGCTGAATTTGTATCCGTTTCGCTATGTGGACAAAACTAAGTTTCAGAAAATCGTGGACATTCATGACGATGCGTCGTATGTGCAGTTGAAAGGGAGGATACGTTCGGCGCAGTTGGTGGGTGTGGGCAGAAGTATGCGGTTGGTGGCGAATTTGAGGGACGAGACGGGCGAGATTGAGTTGGTGTGGTTCAATGGCGCCAAATGGATGGTGGATAAAGTGGTGGCGGGGGTGGAGTGTATCGTGTATGGCAAGCCGACGGTGTTTAACAACAAACTCAACATCACGCACCCCGAATTCGAAACCCTGGGGATGGACGAGCTGCCGACACGCGCCCTGACGCTTTACCCCTTTTATTCTTCGACGGAGAAACTCAAAACGCGCGGCTTGGACAGCAAAGGTATCTCAAAGGTGGTGCGCAAAATTTTGGACGATGCCGCAGGAAAAATCCCCGAGATACTTTCGGAGGATATCATCCAAAAACTCAAGCTGCCCTCGCGAGAGGAAGCCATCTTCAACATACATTTCCCCGATGATTTCCAAAAACTGAATAGAGCCACGGCACGCCTCAAATTCGATGAGTTGTTTTTTGTGCAACTGCGTTTGGTGAAGCTGAAACTGTATCGCGCCGAAAAAAGTAAAGGCAATGTGTTTTCGACCGTGGGCAGCAACCTCAACGATTTTTATTTCAAAGCGCTGCCGTTTCCACTCACCGAGGCGCAGAAACGTGTGATAAAAGAAATCCGTAAAGATATGGCGTCGGGCAAACAGATGAATCGTTTGTTGCAGGGCGATGTGGGCAGCGGCAAAACTTTGGTGGCGCTGATGTGTATGCTCATCGCTTTGGACAATGGTTTCCAATCGTGTATCATGGCGCCTACAGAGATATTAGCGTTTCAACATTTCAAAACCTTGCAGCGTTTTCTTGCCAATTTGGCGATTAAAGTGGAGCTGCTGACAGGCTCGACCAAAACTGCCAAGCGCAGAGAGATTTTGGCGGGCATACAGTCGGGCGAAATCAGCATACTGATAGGCACCCATGCATTGATAGAAGATGTGGTGGTGTTCCATAAGTTGGGCTTTGCGGTGATTGACGAGCAACATCGTTTCGGCGTTGCCCAACGCGCCAAGCTATGGGAAAAAGGCGAGTTGCCGCCCCATATTTTGGTGATGACCGCCACGCCCATCCCCCGAACCTTAGCGATGACGGTGTATGGCGATTTGGATATTTCGGTGATAGATGAATTGCCCCCGGGCAGGAAATCGGTGAAGACCTTGCATTATTATGATTCAAACCGTTTGAAGGTCTTTGGATTTATGAAAGAACAGATACGGGCGGGCAGGCAGATTTATGTGGTGTATCCCTTGATACATGAGTCGGAGACCTTGGATTTGAAACACCTGATGGAAGGCTACGACGCCATAGTGCGCGATTTTCCGTTGCCCGATTATGCCATCAGTATGGTGCATGGGCAGATGAAAACCAAGGAAAAGGAGTATGAGATGGGGCGTTTTGTGAAAGGCGAAACCAATATCATGGTAGCCACCACGGTGATAGAAGTGGGCGTGGATGTGCCGAACGCGTCGGTGATGATTATAGAAAATGCGGAGCGATTTGGTTTGTCGCAGTTGCATCAACTTCGCGGGAGGGTTGGCAGAGGTGCCGACCAATCGTATTGTGTGCTGATGACGTCGTTCAAAGTGTCGAGCGATGCCAAACAACGTATCAACACCATGCTCGAAACCTCCGATGGGTTCGTGATAGCCGAAGCCGACCTGCGCCTGAGAGGTCCGGGCAACATCGAAGGTTTGCAACAAAGTGGCATAGCCGACCTGCATATCGCCGACATAGTGAAAGACGAAAAGATATTGAAATATGCGCGCCAAATCGCCATCGAATTGCTTCAGGACGACCCCGAAATAGAACTGCCAACCAACCTGCCGATAAAAACCTATATCCGCCAAGAAAACAAACGCAAAGGTTCGTGGGGAATGATTAGCTAAACACTAAGATATATCTCCCACTTAAACACTAAGACACTAAGGCAAGAAGACACTAAGACACTAAGGCACTAAGGCACTAAGAAGAGAATGTAAGAACTTTGTGTATCTTTGAGTCTTTGTGTCTTCGTGCTAAGGTTTTGACTTTTTTTTAAACTTTGTGTTTCTTTGTGTCTTCGTGGCAAGCTTGCGTCTTTTCGGAGGGGGCTCGAGTTTGACTTTCGTTTTTTTTGACTATCTTTGCACGAAATTTCGTAGCATGCCTGTATTATTTAAGAAACACCTAAATAACGACACCCTGATAGGTGTTTGGCACATCACCGAAACTGCAGAAGAACTTTTGACCCTTGCGAACCTCAACGAGCTCGAACAACACACGCTCGAGACCTACAAAAACGAAAACCGCAAGAAACAATGGCTGAGTTATCGTGCTTTGATTCGTGAGTTGGTGGAAGAAAACTATCATATCACCTACACCGACTTTGGCAAACCCTTTCTGCAAATCAGCAAAAAGAATAAACACGTCTCCATTTCTCATGCAGGCACCTACGCCGCTGTTATCATCAACGAATTTTTTCCTGTCGGGATAGATATAGAGAAGTCCTCGCCACGAATCGTTCGCGTTTCCCAACGTTTTCTTTCGGATGATGAATTGGGATTTATGGATGCCGATAATCATCTGAGCCATCTCACCATTTGTTGGACTGCCAAAGAAGCTTTGTTTAAACTTCATGGCAACACCTGCCCCGATTTCAAAGAACAGATTCCCCTCACACCTTTCGCCTATTGCGAAACAGGCGAAATTGAAAGCCACATCATTTTAGACGACACAACAGAAGCCTATAAGGTGTATTTTACTAAAATAAACGACTATTTTTTGGCGTTTGTAACGGATACAAAAAAAGGATGAAAAAACCGAACGATATAGCAAGCTTGTTACAAGAGCGAGTGCTCGTGCTCGATGGGGCTATGGGTTCGCTTATTCAAGCCTACAAACTTAGCGAAGCTGATTTTCATGGCGAACGTTTTGCTGACTTCCCCCACAATTTGAAAGGCAATAATGATATACTTTCCATCACACAAGCGCAGATAATTTCGGATATACACCGCAAATATTTGGAAGCGGGCGCCGACATCATCGAAACCAACACCTTTAACGCCACCAAATATGGACAAGCTGACTACGGTATAGAGGACTTTATTTATGAAGTCAACCTCAAGGCTGCCCAAATTGCGAAGAAATTAGCGACGGAATATACAACCTTAACTCCCGACAAGCCACGTTTTGTGGCGGGTTCTGTAGGTCCCACCAACAAAATGCTTTCCCTGTCAACGGAAGCCGATGCGTCCGAAAAAACTATCACCTATATGGAATTGGCAGATTCTTATGCCGAGCAATATCGTGGGTTGATAGATGGGGGTGTTGATTTGATTATCATCGAAACTATCTTTGATGGACTGAACGCTAAAGCTGCCATCTTTGCTTTGGAAGAAGTGTTTGCAGAGAAAGACATCCGTTTGCCGCTCATCCTTTCGATGACCATCAATGGAAGCGAAGGCAGAATCCTTTCGGGACAAACTTTGGAAGCTGTTGTGGCAAGTCTGAGTCATGCACAACCTTTAGCTTTTGGCTTGAACTGTTCCTTTGGAGCCAAACAAATGCTGCCATTTGTCGAGCAATTAGCCGCTGCGACTTCTTCCTTTATTTGTATTTATCCCAACGCTGGTTTGCCCAACAATTTCGGATACTACGACGAAACGCCGACCACCATGGCGGAAAACATACAAGCGCTTTTCGACAAACAAGTGCTGAATATTATTGGTGGATGTTGCGGTACTACGCCTGAGCATATTGAAGCAATAGCTTTGGGTGCAGCCAAAGCGCAGCCCCGTATTCCCTCACCAAAGAAAACAATTACCACGCTTGCCGGGCTCGAAGTGCAAGAAATATCGGAAGAAAAAAACTTTATCAACATAGGCGAACGAACCAATGTGGCGGGCAGCATAAAGTTTGCGAAGCTCATCCGCGAGAAAAAGTATGAAGAAGCTATCAGCGTTGCTCGTCAACAGGTGGAAGCAGGTGCACAAATCATTGATATCAATTTAGATGATGCCATGTTGGATGCCATGCAAGAGATGCCGAAGTTCATCAAAATGATTTCCTCCGATTTCGAAATTGCTCGCGTTCCGTTTATGATAGATTCTTCCAAATGGGACATATTGGAAACGGCGCTGCAGCATGTTCAGGGCAAACCCATCGTCAATTCCATTAGTTTAAAAGAAGGCGAAGCGGCTTTCATTGCCAAAGCAAAGCGGATAAAGATGTATGGCGCAGCCCTTGTGGTCATGGCTTTTGATGAAGAAGGACAAGCCACATCCTACGAACGGAAAATTGCGATTTGTAAACGGGCGTATGACATCCTAACTTTACAAGTAAACTTTCCTGCGGAAGATATTATTTTTGATGCGAACGTTTTGACCATCGCCACGGGGATGGCAGAACACAATGGATTTGCTATGGATTTTATCGAAGCCGTTCGATGGATAAAATCCAATCTGCCTCATGCAAAAACGAGTGGCGGCGTTAGCAATCTTTCTTTTTCCTTCCGTGGCAACAACGTGCTGCGCGAAGCCATGCATTCGGTCTTTCTGTTTCATGCCATACATGCAGGTTTGGATATGGCAATTGTCAATGCAGGCAACCTTCCCATCTATGATGATATTCCAAAAGAGTTGTTGAAAGCCGTCGAAGATTTAATTTTAAATAAAAGAGCCGATGCTTCCGACCGTTTGATAGAGCTTTCGCATCGCTATACAAATACCCAAACAGAAGCAAGCACCATGGAAGCGTGGAGAACTTTTGCAACCAACGAAAGAATAAAATACGCCTTAATTAAAGGCATCAATGAATTTATTTCCTCCGACATCCAACTTTCTTATCAAGAGTTGGGGAAAGCCATTCACGTTATTGAAGGTCCGTTGATGGCAGGGATGAAAGAAGTGGGCGAATTGTTTTCCAATGGCAAGATGTTTCTGCCTCAAGTGATAAAATCTGCCCGCGTGATGAACAATGCGGTCACGGGTCTCAAGCCTTTTTTGGAACAAGAAAAAGAATCCGGCACCACCACAAGCTCAGGCAAAATTCTGTTGGCAACCGTGAAAGGCGATGTGCACGACATCGGCAAAAACATCGTGAAAGTTGTCTTGGCATGTAACAATTATGAAATTATTGACCTTGGCGTGATGGTTTCCACTGAAAAGATTGTGGAAATTGCCCGAACCGAACACCCTGATATTATTGGTCTCAGCGGACTGATTACCCCGTCTCTCGACGAAATGATTCATATAGCACAAGAATTAACCAAAGCCGGTTTAGACATCCCTTTATTGATTGGAGGTGCTGCCACTTCGGAAGAGCATACGGCAATTCGCATCAAACCACACTTTGAAGGCAGCGTAATTCATGTGGGCGACGCATCCCAATCCGTCACCGTCGTGAACAAACTGATGAACAAAACCAACAGAGCTGTTTTCATCCAAGAAATTAATGCAAGATACGAGACCATATCGCAGCAATACGCCTCGAAAACAAAACAATTTATCAGCCTACAACAAGCAAGGGCGAACAAAGCAAGTTTTAGCGATTACACATCAATTCCGCCTAAGGTTGAAGGCATTCAAATCATCAAAAACACTTCAATAGCAACCCTGATTCCATTGATTAATTGGACATCCTTTTTCTATGCTTGGGGTATTCATGGTCGCTACACCGACATCTTTAATCATCCCATAAAAGGAAAAGAAGCCAAACAACTCTATGAAGATGCATGCAAGATACTTTCAGAAAACATAGAAACCAATCTTTTCAACCCTCAAGCAACGATTGGAATCTTCCCTTGCAAAGTATCCAATGATGATGTAGTAATTCATGATAATGGGAAAGAAATTGCAACATTTTATTTCTTACGGAATCAAGAAAAGCAACCTGATTCCAATCCCAATCTAAGCATGACAGATTTTTTGGCAAAGGAAGATTACATCGGACTATTTGCCGCCACCTCAGGTTACGACGCCAGCCGAACTCCACCCAATTCGGATGATTATACGAACCTAATGGTGCAGCTACTTTCAGACCGATTAGTGGAAGCCTTTTCCGAATACCTACATTATAAAATTCGTACCGAATATTGGGGATATGCTCCCAACAAGACGCTGAATCCCGAAACTCTTTTAAAAGGTCACTTCCAAGGCATCCGTCCCGCCATTGGTTATGCGTCCTGCCCCGACCATAGTGAAAAGAAAACGCTTTTCGACCTATTAGAAGTCGAGAAAAATCTCAACATCCGCCTCACAGAAAACTTCGCCATGAACCCCGCTTCATCGGTATGCGGATTCTATTTGGCAAATCCTCATGCAAAATATTTCTCCATAAACGCCGTTCAAGATGACCAACTCGAGGAGTATGCCATCCGAAAGAAGTCCGACAAATATATCACAAAGTTTTTATCAAATCAGTATTGAACCTAATGAAAGTAACAGATAGCATCAAACAAGCGAAAAGCCCTCTATTTACATTTGAATTGTTACCCCCTTTAAAAGGCGATAATATCGAATCTATTTACAATATCATCGAGCCGCTGATAGAATTCAACCCATCCTACATCAATGTTACCTATCATCGCGAAGAAGTGGTCTATAAAAGCCGAGAAGCAGGTCTGCTCGAGAAAAAAATTGTGCGCAAACGCCCCGGAACTGTTGGAATCACAGCTGCCATTAAATACAAATACAAAATCGAAGTCATCCCCCATATCATCTGCGGCGGCTTCAACAGAGAAGAGACCGAAAACGCTTTGATTGACCTCCATTTCCTCGACATCCACAACCTCCTTGTGATGCGCGGCGACACCTTAAAAAGCGAGCGCACGTTTAAGCCTGAACCCGATGGTCACAAACATGCTTTAGGTTTAGTGAAACAAGTCATGGAAATGAATCATGGGAAATATATTGACGAAGAAATCGAAAACAATGCCCCCACCAATTTCTCTTTGGGCGTGGCAGGCTATCCCGAAAAGCATATCGAATCGCCCAACTTAGAAGCCGACTTATATTTCCTGAAACAAAAGATAGATGCAGGAGCTGAATATATCGTTACACAGATGTTTTTCGACAATAGCCGCTATTTCCGCTTCGTGAAACAATGCCGTGAAGCAGGTATCCTTGTCCCCATCATCCCCGGATTAAAATTGATAACCACTAAGAAACAATTATCCATAATTCCCCAAACATTTAATATTGATTTGCCCAACGATTTGGTGAAAGAAATCATCAAATGTACCACCAACCTCGAAGTCCAACAATTGGGCATAGAATGGGCTATAGCGCAGTCGAAAGAATTAATGCAACAGGGCGTACCTGCCTTGCATTTCTTCACCATGGGCAAATCCGACAACATCCGACAAGTGTGTAAAGCTATTTTTTAATAGCAGGGAAGGGATGAAGACATCCAAACAGGGTTAGTGTTTCCCCTTTTTGATGTCTTTTATATTCAACTGCAACGATATATTGCCGTTCCACTCATTTTCCTCAATATGGTAGCATATATCGAATAGGTTTCCCGAATAGATATAATTAAAAAAGTCCCCAAGTTGGAACCCGATAGCAGGAAACGGACCTATGGAGATATTAGGATACGTAATGGCGAGTTTCAAATGATTTTTTTCGCTTTTCCCCACCAATCGCACCGAGCCCATATCCACCACGCCCGTGGTCTTAAAAATCGGAGCCATATTCCCGGGTCCGAAAGGCGCAAATTGTTTTATAATCTTATAGAAATTTTGCGTAATCTGACGCAAATCTATCACTTCGTCTATTTCAACCTCAGGCACTTGCATGTCTTGTGTAATAGTAGTCTCCACAATCTCTTCAAACCTCCTCCGAAACTCAGGTAAATTCTCCGCTTTCAGCGATAATCCCGCCGCATATTTATGCCCGCCAAAATGTTCCAACAAATCGCTACATGCATCAATCGCATCATAGATGTCAAAGTCCTTCACCGACCGCGCCGACCCACAAATTAACCCATTCGACTCCGTCAAAACTATCGTAGGTCTATAAAAAGTCTCCGTAAGCCGCGACGCAACAATGCCAACTACCCCTTTATGCCAATCCGGTGAATATACCAACGTCGCCTTGTTTTTCAGCAAATCGGGATTCGATTGTATCATCTCCACTGCTTCTATCGTTGTCGCAGTATCCAAGCATCTTCTTTCCGTATTGAAAGTATCTATCTGTAGAGCAATAAGCGCAGCATCCTCCATCGTCTCCGTAATCAAAAGTTTCACCGAATCCTTCCCGCTCTCTATTCTTCCCGCTGCATTAATTCGTGGACCTATCAAAAAAACAATATCATTGATATTCAACTGACGACTAAAAATAAATCCATCTTTCTCACAAACTTCTTCCGTCTTCCGCTTTATGTTGCCACTTCCCAAAACAGCTTCTATCCCCGGTCGCGGTTTCGTATTAATCAACTTTAAACCATAATACGCCAAAACCCGATTCTCCCCCGTAATCAAAACAATATCCGAAGCTATGCTGATAGTAACCAAGTCAAGATATTTGATTAACGCATCTATCCCTATATTTCTTTTCTGCGCAAACGCTTGTATCAATTTAAACCCTATTCCGCAACCCGAAAGCTCCTTATACGGATACTCACAATCACTTCTTTTTGGATCTAAAACAGCGTATGCTTCCGGCAATTCATTCCCGGGACGATGATGGTCACATATAATAAAATCAACCTGCTTGGTCTTCGCATATTTCATCTTTTCAACCGCCTTTATCCCACAATCCAACGCAATCACAAGCTTCACATTGGTCTCAGCAGCATAGTCTATCCCTTGCAGCGAAATGCCATACCCTTCCGAATAACGATCAGGTATATAAAAATCAATGTTATCGTAAAACTCTTTCAAATAGGAATAAACCAATGCAACTGCCGAAGTCCCATCCACGTCATAATCCCCATAAACCAAGATCCGCTCATTGTGTTCAATCGCTTCTTCTATCCGCAAAACAGCTTTATCCATATCCTTCATCAAATACGGATCGTGCAGATGACTCAACTCAGGACGAAAAAAAGTTTTTGCATCCTCATAATTCGTGATGCCACGTTGGTATAGCAAATTGGCAATCGGAAAAGAAACATTTATCTCTTTTGCCAATTGTTCAATCAACTCTTTATTACCTTGATGCCGCAGTTCCCAACGCTTTTCCATGAATTATTTTCTATCCTGCAAATATAATAATAAAATACACAACAGAAACTTTTTGTCCTTATTTTATTCATAAAGTTTAAAATTATCATCTATCAACATTATTTATACTCACAACATTTCAAAGTTTCGTAACTTTGTGCTCAATTTTTTTAACTATGATTTCATTCGCTAATGCTCTTCAAACTATAATGTCTCAGACCTATCGCTTAGGTGCTGAAGCCATTCCCCTTCACAATGCTTCAGGCAGAGTTCTTTCCCAAGATGTTGTCTCTGATATGGATATGCCCCCATTCAACAAATCCGCCGTGGATGGTTACGCCTGTCGTATGTCCGATATTGCAAATCCCTTGCAGCTCATCGAAACCATTGCGGCAGGTTGTGTACCACTAAAAAGCTTGTCTGCCAACCAATGTTCCAAAATAATGACAGGTGCCATGCTCCCCCAAGGAGCCGATTGCGTCCTTATGGTGGAAGATACTATTATCGACGAACACAACAACATCCGTTTCCAAAAACCATCCTCCTACCACAACATCTGCTTCCAAGCCGAAGACGTAAAACTCGGAACCCAAGTCTTATCCGCAGGAACCCTCATCCGCCCCGAACATATCGCTGTACTTGCCTCCGTCGGTTGCTCCCAACCTTTCGTTGCCATCAAACCCAAAGTAGGAATTATCTCCACAGGCGACGAACTTGTCGAACCATTCCACACCCCTTCCCCTGCCCAAATCCGAAACAGCAACTCGTGGCAACTCATGGCGCAAGCCCTTCAGATGAACGTCGAAGCTACCTACTACGGCATCGCACAAGACACCGAAGAATCAACACTACAAAAAATCGCAAAAGCGCTTGCCACCAATGATATCGTTCTCTTGACAGGCGGTGTATCCATGGGCGACTACGATGTAGTCCCCGACATGATGATCAAATCAGGTCTCCAAATCCTTTTTCGCTCCATCGCCATCCAACCCGGAAAACCCACCGTATTCGCAACCAAAGACAACAAATTCTGCTTCGGTCTCCCCGGAAATCCCGTCTCTTCCTATGTCCTTTTCGAGATATTAGTCAAACCCCTCCTCTATCAATTGATGGGACATCTCCACGCCCCACTTATTTTCAAGATGCCCTTCGCCCACAACTACAACCGACGCCGAAACGACCGCCTCGCATTCGTCCCCATCACCTTCAATCCCGACGGAACCATCTCAACTATCAACTACCATGGCTCCGCTCACATACATTCTATCACCCTTGCACAAGGATTTGCCTACATACCCATCGGCACCACATCCGTTCAAAAAGGAGAACTCGTTGATGTTAGACCTCTATAACCGTCCCATAAACTACCTGCGCATTTCCGTCACCGACCGCTGCAACTTGCGCTGCACCTACTGCATGCCCGAATCGGGCGTCACACTTTTGCGCCATCAAGACATCCTTTCCTTCGAAGAAATCACCGACGTCGTCAAAATCGCTGTCCAATCAGGCATCAACAAAATCCGTATCACGGGAGGCGAACCCCTTGTCCGCAAAGGCATCGTCTCTTTAGTTCAATCCATAGCACAAATCCCCGAAATCAACGACCTATCCCTCACCACCAACGCCATCCTCCTCTTCGAATTCGCACAACCCCTCGCCTCCGTCGGACTCCATCGCATCAACATCAGCCTCGACACAACCGACCCCTTTAAATACGCCAAAATAACCCGTGGCGGCGACATCCATCAAGTCGTAAAAGGCATTTTTGCCGCCCAAAAAGCAGGCTTGCATCCCATCAAAATCAACTGCGTCATCCAATCCTCATCCTCCGAACCCGACGCCCTCGCCGTCAAACAATTTTGTGATAATTTAGGCATCCAAGTCCGCTTCATCCATCAGATGAACCTCGGCTCCGGACACTTCTCCATCGTAGAAGGCGGAACAGGTGGCGACTGCGTCCAATGCAACCGCCTCCGACTTACCGCCGACGGAAAAATAAAACCCTGTCTATTCAACGACCTCGAATTCGACGTCCGCTCCCTCGGTGCTCAACAAGCAATCGCTCAAGCAATCGCACGCAAACCCAAATGTGGAACATTCAACTCCAACAACCATTTTCATAACATAGGCGGATGAAACTATTCAACTCCATCTTCAACACCAAAAACCACAAACCACGCTTCGGGGCTCTCGAAATACTCAAATACATCGGTCCCGGACTCCTCGTAACCGTCGGTTTCATAGACCCCGGAAATTGGGCATCCAACATCGCTGCCGGCTCCCAATTCGGCTACACCCTCCTTTGGGTAGTAACCCTATCCACCGTCATGCTCATCATCCTACAACACAACGTTGCACATCTCGGCATCGCCTCCGGACTCTGCCTCTCCGAAGCTGCCACCCAACACACCCCCAAGTGGGTCTCCCGCCCCATACTATCCATCGCAATGCTCGCTTCAGTAGCCACTTCCCTCGCCGAAATCCTCGGCGCAGCCATCGCTCTCAAAATGCTCCTCAATATCCCCATCCAAGCCGGAGCACTCCTCACAACCATACTCGTCCTCATACTCCTTTTCACCAACTCCTACAAACGCATCGAACGCGTCATCATCGGATTCGTCTCCATCATCGGACTCTCCTTCATCTACGAACTCTATCTCGTCCAAATCAATTGGTCCGCCGCCGCAATCGCCTTCATCAACCCCTCCTTCCCACCCAACTCCATCATCATCATCATGAGCGTCCTCGGTGCCGTCGTCATGCCCCACAACCTCTTCCTCCACTCCGAAATCATCCAATCCCGTCAATGGAACCTCCGCGACGACAAAATCATCAAACGACAACTCGACTTCGAATTCACCGACACCATCCTATCTATGATCATCGGATGGGCTATCAACTCCGCCATGATACTCCTCGCCGCTGCCACATTCTTCAAAAGCCACATCCTCGTTGACCAACTCCAACAAGCCGCCGACATCCTCCGTCCCATGCTCGGCAACAACTCCGCCATCATCTTCGCCCTTGCCCTTCTATTCTCCGGAATCGCCTCCTCTGTAACCTCGGGCATGGCAGGCGGAAGCATCTTCTCAGGCATCTTCCTCGAACCCTACGACATCCACGACCCCCACTCCCGTCTCGGCGTCCTTCTGTCCATCGTTCTCGCCCTCATCATCATCCTTTTCATCTCCAACCCTTTCATGGCGCTCATCTACTCTCAAATGGCGCTCAGCCTCGTCCTTCCCTTCACCATCTTCCTCCAAATCTACCTCACCTCATCCAAAAAAGTCATGGGAAAATACGCCAACAAAATCCCCCTCAAAATCCTTCTTTATTTAATCGCTATTGTTGTTTCAGGGTTGAATGTTTATTTGTTGATAGAGAGTTTTTAATTGGGTTTTATCTTACGTTTAAAAGAAAAATAATATCTCATAAATTTTGTGTGGGATAGTTGATACGTTGAAGGAGATGCAATAGTACTCAGATAGGATACTATTGTTGATAATTACCTAAGTATTGCAATAATAAACGGAAGCATTGCTGGAAAACAGTAGGCGATTGTGTTGTTATGGGTATTCATTGTAATGGAATACCATTTGATTGTACTAATTTACCTTGGAATTGTGTTCGAATACCGTGGCATTGTAGGACATGAGGATTGTATTGTTTTTACATGGGATGCTATTGTAAGCAAATACCGTTGTATTATTTTTGAATACTGAGGCTTTGTTGAAATATACCGTGGCATTGTATTCAATTTCCTAATTATTATAATGTATTTTCTTGATATATTTATAATATAAGTACGTATATATTGAATGCAGGAGGGTATATTTATACTTTGAGTATGTATATTATTATAAATAGTATCTTGATTTATAAATATTGTACCGTAATTTATAGATTTAGTATCAATATTTACGTTTTTGGTATCAATAAAAATAAAAATAGCGCCAATTTTTGAATAGTTGGGAGCGTGGTTTATTTTGAAAGACGACGGAAATAGAGTTTGGATATTTGCTTGTATTCTTCTTTTGTGATTGCTTTGACGGAGCGGACGTATTTTTTGACGGCAAGGGCGATGTCTATCATTCCTGTTTTGGGGGCGTAGAGGATTTGGTTGCGGAGGTTGAGAGCGAAGAGCCAAGGGGTGTCGGCGTCTATGGCGTCTTGGTTTAGTTGGCAGAGGAGGGTGTGGAAGGCTGTTAGGGCGGCTTCTTTGAGTTCGGTTTCGTTGGGGGCGTAGGTTGGTTGGGCGAGGACGAAGGTGATGAGTTTGTGGAAGAATTCGGCTTGGTTGAAGTAGGAACGCTGGGAAGCGGAGATTTGTTTGGCGTCGGTGGGCGATGGGTTGAGGATTTTTTTGGATTTGCGTTCGCCGCGGATTTTGCGGACGTAGGTTTGGGCTACTTGTACGATACGTTTGTCAACGTCTTCGGAGGCGGCAAGGGCGTTGACGATGCGGGTGCAGTAAGGAGGCAGGGTGACGTAATTGGTTACGCGGGCAGCGATGGTGTTGGAACGGGGTGTGGCAAGGTCATCTAAAGCTAGGATGGATTGACCCGCGTTGGTTTGGATGGTTTGCAAGGCGGGGATTTTGATTTTGTTGTTGGATGGGTTGTAACGGGATGAGTAGCCTTGACATGATGAGATGAGGATGTCGAAGTTTTCGATGTTTGGGATGATTCCTGTTTCGGGCATTTTTTTAGGATTTAGGAGAATGAAAAATGAAAAATGAAAAATGAAATATTTGGTTGTTGGATTGTTTTATTGTTTTATTGTTTTATTGTTTTTTTTGGATTTGGGTATTACCCCTCCCCTCGACTCCCCCTCGACTCCGCTCGGGGACCGGCTCGGGGACCGGCTCGGGGACCGGCTCGGGGACCGGCTCGGGGACCGGCTCGGGGAACGGCTCGGGGAACGGCTCGGGGAACGGCTCGGGGAACGGCTCGGGGAAC
>CAIOJS010000322.1 GCA_903858655.1 uncultured bacterium
ATTATTAAGATAAATAAATAAGGTATAAAAAAATCTTCGTATCATTGCATAAAAATTACGATTCACATGACAATTCAAGACAAAATTCTGCAACTTAAAAAACAAAAAAACGCTGTTATATTGGCTCATTTTTATCAAATCCCTGCCATACAAGATATCGCCGATTTTGTTGAAGACAGTTTAGGTCTTTCCCAAAAAGCTGCAGCCACCGATGCTGACATCATCGTGTTTGCCGGCGTTCATTTTATGGCAGAAACTGCAAAGATAATAAATCCTGAGAAAAAAGTTTTATTACCTGACATAAATGCCGGATGTTCTTTAGCCGATTCGTGTAAATTTGAAGATTTTAAGGCTTTTAAAGAAAAATATCCCGACCATAAAGTTATTTCCTATATCAACTGTTCTGCTGAGGTGAAAACTTTGTCGGATGTAATTTGCACCTCGGGAAACGCCGTTGATATCGTGAATTCTTTTCCTGAAAATCAGCCTTTTATTTTTGCTCCGGATAAGAATTTAGGTGGATATATCAACAAAATTTCAGGGAGAAATATGTTGTTGTGGGATGGAAGCTGCAAGGTTCATGACATGCTGAATCAAGAAGCTATCATACATTTGAAATTGGCTCATGCCGATGCCAAACTCATTGCACATCCCGAATGTAAAGCTACAATTTTGGAAATAGCCGATTTTGTTGGTTCCACAGCTGCCATGATGAAATTTATTGTTCGAGATAATGCAAAAAAATATATCGTCGCCACCGAGACAGGTATCGTTCATCAAATGAAAAAAGCGGCGCCTGATAAAGAATTTATCATAGCCTCAAACGATGAAACCTGCAGTTGTAACGATTGCGAATACATGAAATTGAATACCCTTGAAAAGTTATTAGCATGTTTAGAAAACGAAACTCCCGAAATTATCTTACCTTTGCATATCATCGAAAAAGCAAAAATTCCGATTCTGCGGATGTTGGAAATATCAAATAATAAGAAAAAATAACGATAGCTGCGCTATGAAAAAAAATGTCTTCCTGATTTTTATCTTGTTTCTAAGTTTTGGCAGCTTTGCTCAAGACACCATCACAAAAAATGGCTACAACACCTTTTATTATCCTTCGGGAAAAATATCAAGCGAAGGCACCATGAAAGATGGAAAACCCAACGGCTATTGGAAAACCTATTTTGAAAATGGCGTCATCAAATCGGAAGGGTTTCGAAAAAATTTTGAATTAGATTCCACTTGGAAGTTTTATAGCGATTCGGGAAAATTGAATCTATGTATCAATTATAAATTGGGCAAGAAAAATGGTTTTCGGACTACCTATTTGAAGACAGAAACCATAGAAGAGTATTTTAAAAACGATGTGAAAGACAGCACGAGTTATCATCTGTATCCCAATGGTAAAACGAAATCAAAAGTAAATTTCATCAATGGCAGGGAAGAAGGATTGGGCATAGAATATTCGCCTGATGGCAGCATCACCACTTTGATAGATTACAAACGCGGCTATGTCATTAACACCGAAAAAATAAATCGTTTTCGCGATGGTTTGGAGCATGGCGTTTGGAAGACATTTTATGGAAATGAGAAAATAAAATCGGAAGGTGTCTATAACTATGGAAAAAAAGATGGGTACTTTAAAGAATATGATAACAAAGGAAACCTAACTTCCATCCTGAAATATGAGAATGATATTTTGATAGATGACGCTCCCGAATTGCAGACCTTGACCGTTAAAACCGATTATTACAAAAATGGTAAGGTGAAGATTCAACAAAGTTATAAGGATGATATTCCCGAGGGCATACGGCGTGAATTTTCGCCTGAAGGACAAGTGGTGAAATCCTATGTTTACAAAAATGGTATCATCGTAGGCGAAGGTATTGTTGATGAAAAAGGCTTGCGTCAGGGCGTATGGAAAGAGTTTTATGAATCGAGCGAAAAAGAAGCCGAAGGAGAGTATAAAAACGGTTTGCGGCAGGGTGCTTGGAAATTTTATTATAAAGACGGCAAAGTGGAGCAAACGGGTATCTATGCCACCAATGGCAAACCCGATGGAAAATGGAAATGGTATTTCGAATCGGGAAATTTGCGCAAGGAAGATAATTTCACAAAGGGCGTTTTAAACGGACATTATAAAGAAGTTTCCGATTCGGGCAACGTGATTCTCGAAGGGGAATATGTGGAAGGCAAACAAGACGGACCATGGACCTATCAAGTGGGCGACGAAAAGGAAGTAGGCTCCTATCAGGAAGGCTTGCGCGAAGGCGAATGGAAATATTATTTCTCCACAGGCGAAGTGAATTTTTCCTGTAGTTACACCGAAGGCAACCTAAACGGCGAGTATATCACCTATTGGGACAATGGCAAAGTGCGCGAAAAAGGAAAATATATTATGGGACAAAAAGAAGGCGATTGGACCATTTATGACTATGAAGGCTTGAAAATAATTACCATACGTTTCGAAGATGGCGTGGAGATTAGTTATGATGGGGGGAAGATAGAGTAATGAGTTGATTAGATAGAACCTTAGTCGAACGTGATAAATAACCCTATGTTATTTTAAGAGGGGTTCTAAAAATTAGATTTTTCGAGGCGGACAAGATTTTAAAAGCGCAGTTTACTCAAGTAAATGAGCATTTTAAAATCGAAGTTCAACGATGAAAAAGCAATTTATAGAACTCCCGTTAAAGGATCAATTAATTTCAAGCCTCTTATGTTTTTGAAATCATCGGTGTTATTCGTAACCAATGTAAGTTTTTTTGTCAAGGCAGTGGCAGCAATCAATGCGTCGCCTAATGATGTTTTTCGTTGTTGCTTAATATGGATAGCCGACTTAATAATGTCTTCATCCAAGTGGATAACATTAATTCGTTCGAAAATCATGTTCAGGAATTTCTTTTCTTTATCGCTTAGCTTATGATAACCGAGAGTTTCAACTTTGCTTATTATTGAAACGTTCAGTTCGTTGTTAGCAAGAACATTTTCTATTTGCGCTGCTTTATCAGTGCCAAGATATATGAGGATGTTGCTATCTAAAAGTGCTTTCATTCTATAAGCTTCTGCCTGATAATTCCTTGTCTTTCCGTTCTTCCTGTTGCCATTCAACAGGATTTTTTATAGTTTCAAACAACCCGTTCTTCTTACGGAAATCTTGAAGCATAGCGAATAACTCGGTGTTGTCTGACCCCGACATTTTTTTTTCCTGCTTTGCAACAATGGTTATTCCCAATCTTTCTGCAAGGCTTATTAATAAAGAAATGTCGTTATTGTTTTTTACTTTTAATGTTATTGTTTGCATGATTATAAATTCTTTCTGAACATTTAATCGTATATTTCTATTAAAAACTACTTTTGCAAATATACAAATATTTTAAATCACAGGCACAACCTGTACCAATTTATTTGCACAAGAAGAAAACTTAACCCAACGTAATTCATTTTATTATATAAGCTAAAACCAACAGCCGCATTATTTACAATATTTGTCTATAACACCTTTATCATTATAACCATATTGTACAGCTTTATTAAACCATTTACATGCTTTCTTTGTTTTTCCCATCTTAAACATTAGTACTCCTATATTAAAAAGTGTATTATTTTTATTTGGCTGAATCTTAAGAGCTTTATTAAAGTCTTTACGAGCTTTTCCATATATATTCAATTCCATATAGCAGTTGCCTCTATTATTATATAGCCTTGCCAATTTCTTAGCAAGAGGTAAATAGGTGCTATAATCATTTATTGCTAATTGAAAATCATTCAATCCTTCATAAGCTAATGCCCTATTATAATAAGCAATTGAATCGTTTGGATTAATATTGATTGCAGAAGAATATTCAATAATGGCTGCTGCATTTTGATTCAGGCGATAATAGGCAAGACCAAGATTATAATGAAAAAAGTACATGTCTGATATCATTTCATTTGCCTTTATAAAGTATGGTAAGGATTTTTTGGGATTACCAGATTCGTTATAAATTAACCCCAACTGATAAATTGCCCAAGCATTATTGGGATTCACTTTAATTTCCTTATTTAAATAGGAAATGGCTTCTTTATTCATTTTTAATTTTTCAAAAATTACTTGCATTGCCCTAAAGGGAGTTGAATCTTTCACATGTCTATAATCAATTAATGGATCAACTTTAATTAATGACACATTAATATCTGAATTGCCTTTTAGGGTATCAGAAAATTGACTATAGCTGTTTTTAGCTAGTAAAAAAAGAAAAAGAATGGCAATTTGCTTTATCAGAAGCATTATTCTGTTCATGAGTTTAAGTTGCCCGAAGTTTCCAATTTCGCCCCTCCCCATTATAGCCCCTTTTTTCAATGCATGTCCCGCACACGAAGTGTCGGGAGGGTTGGGGTTAAAACTTTTCATCCTCACGAAACCGGCGGCTCATCAGGTGCCCCTTCCTCTCTCACCATCTGAACAGTCACCACCTTATACTCGCCCTCTGCCACAACAACCGTTTCTGTCTTCGTAACCAACCCAACACAACTCAACGTCATGATATATGAATTCGCCAACAAACCATCCACATAACCGCCCCCCGTTTCATCAGTCGTATCGCTATACTCTATTGAAGCAATCTGATACAAAACCCCTTCAATTCCTTCCAACGTAACACTATCCACAACAGTCAAATCAATCGCCCCAGTCTTATTTTCCAACTCATCCGCATTCAATTTATGTCGGCTCGTCTTCGGAATCCTCCGTGCTTTCTTATAAATAGCATAAAAATCCGGCTGCGTACTCATAAAAACCACCGCCAACGTATCCAACTCATTCGTCATAAAACTCTTAATATCCTTCACCTTCACCTCCAAATTCACCCGCTTCTGCTCCAAATCCAAGGTTGTCAACCTCGGCTGCTGTTCCAACAGTCTATAAGCATCCATTGCCGTCATCAACCCCGTAATTTGCTCATCCTCAATCCCATAATCAGGCAAACTTGTCCGCAACGCCCATGCCTTATCATACACCATCTTCCCAAAATTCCAAAAATCAGCATCTCGAATATCCCGAATATGCGTCAAACTCACATTCATCAACTCCGCCAACTCAGTATCTCCTGTCTCATTAGCAAAAGAAACCAACACCTTTGCAATCACGTATGACTGCACCGCCCCCAACTCTTTTTTCTTGCCCTTATTCAACGTAATCCCGTGCGTATTGGCATACAGCAACTGCGAAATCCCATCTGCCTCGTCCCGCATCCCTTTTACTATTATATATTTTGCCTTAAACTTTGGCACACCTTCCACGATGGTCATATTATTTTCACACAACAATACGGTGCGATTCACCATCGTCATATCATTTTCAATTCTGTCTTTCATAACATCAAAAATTTATTGTTTATAATTATGTATATCTCTTATCAAAACTATGTCTTCTAAAATCACAACAAAGGTAATAAGAAAAAACAAATCAAAAGCAACATTTTTTTATTCTTTTATGAAATAAAATTTAACAGCCTAATAATAAGCAAATTGAAACGACTAAAAATGCTTTTCACCCCCTCTCGAATAAGGTTTTACATCCTACGAATGAAGATTTACATCGCACGAATACGGATTTACACCCTACGAATGAAGATTTACATCGCACGAATAAGGATTTACACCCTACGAATGAAGATTTACATCCTACGAATGAAGATTTACATCGCACGAATAAGGATTTACACCCTACGAATAAGGATTTACACCCCACGAATAAGGATTTACAACCCACGAATAAGGATTTACATCCTACGAATAAAGATTTACATTCCACGAATAAAGATTTACACCCCACGAATAAGGATTTACATCCGCCGAATAACACTGAAAAACCTAATAGTCTAATAGTCTAACGCCTAAACGCCTAACAACACATAATCAATCTGTTTTTTCGCCAAACTGATTTTCTTCACCCGTATCTTCACCGTGTCGCCCAAGCGATAGCGTTTGCCGCTGTATTGCCCAATCACCACGTAGTTTTCTTCATCTATATAATAGGCATCGTCTTCCATATCGCGTATGGAAACCATGCCTTCGCATTTATTTTCGATGATTTCCACATAAATGCCCCACTTGCTCACCCCGCTGATTTTGCCTTGGAAGGTTTGCCCAATTTTGTCGAGCATAAATTCGGCTTGTTTGTATTTGATAGAAGCGCGTTCGGCTTCGGCAGCCAATTTTTCCATCTCCGAACAATGTTTGCACTTTTCGGCATAAACGACTTGGTCCACCGAAGGTAAATTTTGCATATAACGCTCCAACAACCTATGCACCATCAAATCGGGATAGCGACGGATGGGCGAGGTGAAATGTGCATAATATTTAAACGACAAACCATAATGTCCTATATTATCCGTAGAATAAACCGCCTTTGCCATGGTGCGAATGGCGAGTTGGTTGATCATATTTTCTTCGCCTTTGCCTTTGATGTTTTCAAACAGGGTGTTGAACGAATCGGCGATGGCTTTGTTCGATTTTGCGTTGATTTTGTAGCCCAATTTCGCCACAAATTGTGTGAAAGTATGCAGCTTTTCGGGGTTAGGTTTGTCGTGAATTCGATATACAAACGTCTTAGGAACGGCATTGTTGGCGGGACGCCCTATCAATTCAGCCACTTTGCGATTTGCCAACAGCATGAAATCTTCAATCAATTTGTTGGAATCTTTTTGTTGTTTGATAAACACTTCGTACGGTTTGCCTGTTTCGTCCAACTTGAAGCGCACCTCTTCGGTGTCGAAAGCAAAAGAGCCGTTGGCGAAACGTTTTTCGCGCAAGATGCCAGCCAGGCGATTGAAGGTAGCGATTTCGTCGCAATGCAGTCCCTGTCCTGTTTCGATGATGAGTTGCACTTCTTCATAATTGAAACGATGGTTGGAATTGATGATGGTTTTTCCGAACCATTCGCCAACGATTTGCGCCCCATCGGTCATTTCGAATACTGCCGAGAAACAGAGTTTGTCCTCATGAGGTTTCAACGAACATACATTGTTCGACAAAACTTCGGGCAACATGGGCACCACGCGGTCAGCCATATAGATAGATGTGGCGCGTTCATAAGCTTCTTGGTCGAGCTCGGTATTTTCTTTCACATAATGCGACACATCGGCAATATGAATGCCCACTTCCCAATTGCCATTGGCTAATTTTTGTAAAGAAATGGCATCGTCAAAGTCTTTGGCATCTTCGGGATCAATTGTGATAGTAAAAATTTGACGGAAATCGCGACGGGCTTTTATTTCTTCTTTGGATATGGCGAGGGGGATATTTGCGGCATCTTTTTCCACCTTGTCGGGAAATTTCAACGGAAAACCATATTCGGCGATGATGGATTGCATTTCCACCTGATTTTCGCCCGGTTTGCCCAACACACTGATGACTTCTCCAAAAGGATTCTTTGAATTGTCGGGCCATTCGGTGATTTTCACCAACACTTTGTCGCCATGTTTCGCCGTGAGGATTTTATCGTTCGGAATAAAAATCTCCACATTGACGCTATGACTATCGGGAATCAAAAACGAATAATATTTGCTCACCTGCAGTATGCCCACAAACTTCTCTTTGGCGCGTTTGATGATTTCCACCACCTGTCCTTCGGGTTTTTTGCCGCTACGGCGCGGCAACAATAATATTTTCACCGTGTCGCCATTCAGCGCACGATTGGTGTTGTAAGGAGCCACATAAGCATCTTCGGTCAGCTCGCTCGAAATAATATACGCCTTGCCTGTTGATTTCATATCCACTGTGCCCACCACATAGGTGTTCTTCGGAAAATATGAAGCATGCTTTTCGGGATTTAATTTATATTTGCCGTGCTTGTCTTCCGTCAAACTATTACATCTGACCAAAATATCAAGTTGTTTGATAACAAGTTCGCGGGCGCTTTTGTCGTTAATGTTGAGCGCTTTCGACACTTGTTTATAATTCAAAGCCACGCTTGGGTGTTTATAGAAAACGTTCAACACGAGCGAAGTGGTGCCGGTGTTTTTGGAGTTACCCTTGGATGATTTTTCTTTCGCCATTTTTTTATTTGTAAAAGTACTAAGAATTTTTCATATCTATGTCAAAAACACATAAA
>CAIOJS010000323.1 GCA_903858655.1 uncultured bacterium
AAATTATTAAAAATAAAGAAAAGTAAAAATATTTCTTGCTTTTTGATGAAAATTGTTTATCTTTGCACAGCTTTTCAAAGATTATACTACTAACTAAAAACCACAATTATTGCCAATACAAAATCAAACCTTAAACCAATCTAAGTAAAAAACAGAATCAAAAATCAACCCTATGTTTGCCTCCTGTCTCACATATGATCCCTCTCTTTGTACTCCACTCAGACATTCCTTTGTCTTCAGTACAAATCCCTCTTTTGGATGTAATGAAATTTCCACTGCCGCTCTTCATTGTCCCAACCTTCCTTCTCGTTCCTTCGTCAACTATTTCGTTAAGAATAACGATAATGCCCCCTTTAATCTTGCCCATGCTATCATGAATTTTGAAAGTTCTATTATGAACCCTGAAAGTTCTTTTACGCACCTTGAAGGTTCTATTATGCACCTTGAAAGTTCTATTATGCACCTTGAAGATTCTATTACGCACCTTGAAAGTTCTTTTATGCACCTTGAAAGTTCTTTTATGCACCTTGAAACCTCTTTTATGCATCTTGAAACCTCTTTTATGCACCTTGAAACCTCTTTTATGCACCTTGAAAGTCCTTTTATGCACCTTGAAAGTCCTTTTTTACGTTTTTAGCCCTTAAATACTATTAAATCAGTTCATTACATCACTTTAACACAAATTAACATTTAAAACCAAATTGTCATGACAAAATCACAAGTTTCACATTACAATGCTGCCTACAGAATCCTCGCTTTCTTCCTGTTAAACAACACTGCCCTAAGTGCTATAGAAACCTTTGCCGCAGCAAAACTCATCTTCCAAGGTCACATGACCACATTCGAAGAAGCAATTCTCAAACAAGCCATAGACATACACATGTACGCAGGCGAAAAAAAAGTCTATAAAAACATCATGTCAAACGCTGTTGACACAATTATGAGCAAAGGTTTCGTTCAAGCCACAGTGCTCCAAAAGCCCGACCTCGCCGATTTACTAAATCACCCTTTAACCTATATCTCTATAGCAGCCGACAAACTAGCTATTTCTCGTGCCACCGACATTCGCAACATCCTCCACGAAAACCTCACCGATTTAACCGAAGTAACCGCAGTTGATATCGCCGAACTCGATTTAAAAATCAGCAAATTCAACCAAGTCCACGACCTCCCTACCTCCAAAATCAAAACTCGCAAATCTGATGGCACTGAACCCATCCCACAAGTCATACTTTTGTTAGTAAAAGATAAAAAACTATTCACCAAAATGATCAATTCCTATCTGCCTGCCCTCAATACAGCTTGGAAAAATGCCTCAAAAATCGGCGAATCCACAAGCGCACGTCACCTATCTATGTATTATCTCATAACCGATTCAATCACCGGTATCCCCATCCCAAAAGTCAATTACACCCTCACCAATGGCACCGAAACCTTCCAGGGAAAAACCTCCAAAAAAGGCATTCTCCGCAAATACTCCCTCCAAATGGGCACTTACGACCTCTCCGTCAATCATCCCGCTTACCATTCCGCTTCCAAATCAAACATTCCCCTCACCGACAAAACCACTGCCCGCTTCACCATCAAACTAAACAAAATCGTCCCTTCCCCCACCGAACAAAACCCCTCTCAACTCAACACTTAAATCAATATATTATATATTTATCAACAGAAAGGCTTGCCATCAGCAAGCCTTTTTTACTTTATAACTAAAAACTTTATAAACTTTGAATTTTTTGCAGCCGATCTATTTTAATTCCATACTTTTGTAAAAAATAATAATTGATATTTTATGAAGAAAATAATCGTGATTATGAAACACTACTTCACGCTGATTTTATTCTTTAGCTTTTGCAGTATAGGATGGTCGCAGGGCACATTCCTGCCCTTCAATAATCCCAATATTAGCTATGAAGGACGGATAGTTTATCAAAAAGATGCTGCTGTGCTTTCATGGTCGGGGACTTCCGTAAATGTTTATTTTGAAGGAAGTGCCATTGCAGCCATCCTACAGGATAAGGACACGGGCAATTATTATAATGTGGTGATTGACGATAAAATGGTTGGGAAAATTCATACGGATACAACAAAACACGGCTATTTGCTTGCCTCCAATGTGGATTTGGGTTATCACCATCTGACGCTGTTTAAACGCACGGAATGGGACAAAGGCAAAACGCTTTTCTTTGGTTTTGAGCTTCCTGTGGATGCTGCCGCTATCCCCAATCCTTCTTCCAAAAAGAGAAAGATTGAATTCTATGGCAACTCCATCACCTGCGGTTATGCCATAGAAGACAGCAGTGGCAAAGATTCGGGCAATGGTTATTTCGAGAACAATTATCTTTCTTATTCTGCCATAGTAGCACGTCATTTCAATGCGCAATATTCGTGCATCAGCAAAAGCGGCATCGGCATTATGGTGAGCTGGTTTAAACTGATTATGCCCGAAATGTACGACCGCCTCGACCCGTTTGATTCCACTTCCAAATGGGATTTCGAGACTTACACTCCCGATGTGGTGGTTGTCCATCTGCTGCAAAACGATTCGTGGCTGGTGAAGATGCCATTGAACGAACAATTTCAATACCGTTTTGGCGGAAAAGCTCCTGATTCCAATTTTATTATTGATGCCTACAAGAGTTTTGTTTCAAGCATCCGTGCCAAATATCCCCAAGCATCTATTATCTGTTTGCTGGGCGATGGAAGCATCACCAAGGAAGGTTCGCACTACCCCGCTTATGTGAATGAAGCCGTGGCACAGTTGAAGGATGATAAAATTTATACCCACTTCTTTGCTTACAAAAAAAGCCGCGGACATCCCCGCATCGGCGAACATTTGACTATGGCAAATGACCTGATACAATTTATAGAAAAGAATATTGTCTGGTAAAAGATCCTTGAACGGCAGCGGATAAAAATTTATTTTTATGCAATCGTCATTATTTGATTAATATTTTTTAATTTTGTCGCCCTTAATAAAAACAAACATCAAAACCCAATCATGCTCAACCATAAAAACCCTTATATTCCTATAGTTATTGTATTGTTTATTCTGGTTGTCTGTCAGCTTTTTTATTCATTTATAGCTAATCCCAATGCGCATCCAAATGATAAAAAGCAGAAAGGTCATATCACCGACACGGTCCCCAGCAAAATAAATTTTCATGGATTGCTTACCCTAAAAGTGAAACCCAATACTCCCACTGATTATTTTGCCTTCGACAGAACTCTGATTTATGGAAAAGATAATCCCGAAAAAACCGCAGATACCACCAAACAAAAGTTTCTACTGATAGGCGACTCCATGTTAGAAGGTTTGGGTTTGCGCATGAACGATTATTGTCAAGCCAACGGTCACGAAATGCATCAGGTTATCTGGTATTCGTCGTCCACACTATGGTATGGCAACTGCGACACCATCCGTTATTTCGTTGAAAAATATAAGCCTACTTATGTAGTTCTGGTGATAGGAAGCATGGAACTGTTTATCAGAAACATCAAAGAAAGCCGCAAACAATTCGTCCAAAATATACTTGCCCAACTTGGCGGCAGGAAATACATCTGGGTAGGTCCTCCCAACTGGACTGACGACACCGGCATCAACGACCTGCTGTCCTCTTCGGTTGACGACGGTACATTCTTCTTATCTAAAGACCTAAGCTTTGAGCGAAGCACCGACGGCGTCCACCCCACGAGGACTTCAGCCGCACGCTGGATGGACTCAATCGCCACCTTCATGATGAAAAAATGTTCGCATCCCGTGATGATGAAATATCCGGTTTTCAAAGCCAAACGCAATCCCCCAACAGTTTTATTGCAGCCTAATCCCCCTGAAAGCCTTTTATAAATGGACTTTCTGACAAACCACTTTTTTTTCTTCGACCCCGCCAATCCAATATCTTTCATCAGCAGCATTTTTCTTTACATCTTTGCGCTGTTTATCATCATTTACAGTTTGGTTTACACCAAGCCCGAGTTGCGCAAATGGTCGCTTATTCTCATCTCTTTGTTCTTTTATTACAAACTCACAGGCGTACTCTTTCTGGTAATTTTTATCCCAGTTTTCAGCGATTACTTCATCACACGGCAAATGGCGCTGACGAAATCCGAATCCATACGCAAATTATGGATGTTCATCGCCGTCTTCATAAGTCTGGGACTGTTGGTTTACTTCAAATACACTAATTTCTTCATACAGATATTAAATTCGACCACCCATCATTCGTTCTCAACACTAACAATCCTGATTCCGGTTGGGATATCCTACTACATTTTTCGTAGTATCAGCTATGTGCTTGATGTTTATTATGAAAAATATCCCCCTGCCTCCAACATCACCGACTATCTGCTTTATATGACCTTTTTTCCTCTCCTGATTTCCGGACCCATCACCCGTGCCGAACTCTTTCTTCCTCAAATCTCCACCACTGCCGCAATCACCAAATACAACATCAACCGCGGCATATATTTCATCACAAAAGGCGTCATCAAAAAAGCCATCATTGCCGATTATCTTGGCATGTATGTCAACATTGTTTTCTCCGTAAATGGCGGTTTTACCGGTTTCGAAAACCTCATGGGAATCCTTGGTTTCGCTATGCAGATTTACTTCGATTTCTCGGGCTACACCGACATCGCTATCGGCATATCCTCCATCCTTGGTTTCGACATCGGCATCAATTTCAACGAGCCATTTAAAGCCATCTCCATCACCGATTTCTGGCGTCGCTGGCACATTTCCCTCTCCGAATGGCTGCGCGATTACATCTTCACGCCTCTCAATTTCTATATGCGCAGCCTCAAAACTCATGGTTCGGTGATCGCCATCATTATCACATTTCTAGTTTGTGGCATCTGGCACGGAGCATCTTACACCTTCATTGTGTGGGGGCTGCTCTATGGCATCGCCATGTCGTGGGAAATCTATAGCCGTCCACTCATTAGGTTATCCCGCAAGCATATCCCTTCAAAAATAGTCAGCATCACCGGATGGTTTTTCACCTTTGCCTTCGTTGTCTCTCTGCTGGTATTACTTCGTGCCGACAGTTTAATAGCTGCCCGCAACGTCTATTTCAAAATGTTCACCAACATGGATTTGCACTATCTCCCGCCCTTCATTCGCGTGCGCTGGCTCTATATGATAGTCATCATTGTCGCGTTCCTTATCGTATTTATCTCTAAAAATATAAAGCAAAGAATTTCTGCAAGTTTCATCCAATCCCCGCTCATCATCAAAATCATAATCTTTTTAATCGTAAGTCAGATATTCATCCGATTTCAGAGTCAGGAAATCCAATCTTTCCTTTACACCAAATTTTAGGAGAAGAAGTGAGTAAGTAAAAGGTAAAAGGTAAAAGGTAAAAGGTAAAAGGTAAAAGGTAAAAGGTGAAAGGTGAAAGGTGAAAGGTGAAAGGTAAAAGGTGAAAGGTGAAAGGTGAAAGGTAAAAGGTAACAGGTAACAGGTAAAAGGTGAAAGGTGAAAGGTAACAGGTAACAGGTAACAGGTAACAGGTAACAGGTAACAGGTAACAGGTAACAGGTAA
>CAIOJS010000324.1 GCA_903858655.1 uncultured bacterium
AGGAAGTTATACATTTGGAGGTTCTATCACCAACATTACTGCTAGTGTAACTAGCGCTAGTATTTGTAATGGTTCAACTACTACAGTTTATGCAGCCAATGGTTCAGGGTTTACATGGACTGGTTTAGGTTCAGGAGCTAGTAAAGTTGTTAGTCCTGTTGTTAATACCACTTATAATGTAACAGGTTCCGATATGCATGGTTGCCCAGGAAGTACCGCCACTGTAAGCGTTACAGTAAATGCAGCTCCTTCAGTAAGCATTTCAGGCACAAGCACTATTGCGTTGGGCAGTTCAACAACATTAACTGCTAGTGTTGTTAGTGGAACACCAACTTACGCATGGAATACAGGCGCTACATCAACAGCCATAACTGTTACACCATCGAGTGCTACTACCTATTATGTTACAGGAGTTGTAGGTGGATGTAGCGGAACAGCATCACAAACGGTTACTGTAGCAAGTATTGATGCCGGACCAAATCAATCTATTTGTGTGGGAGGTTCTGCAAACTTATCAGCCACTACATCAGGTGTAAGTTCACCAAGCTATGCATGGACATGGACAAGCGGTTCATCAAGTTCTCAAAATCCTTCTGTTACACCAACCACAACGACAGTTTATACTTTAACAGTAGGTTCTTTGGTTGATTATGTAACAGTAACAGTACGTCCAAAACCAACCGCCAACGCTGGTCCTGATATTAATATAGGTACAGGTGGAAGTGGAACGCTTACAGGTAGTGCTTCAGGTGGAACTGCTCCTTATGTTTATGCTTGGACAGGTACTTCTTATACTTCTTCTTCTCAAAATGCAACTGTAAATGCTGCAGGAACATTCAATTTAATAGTTACCGATGCTTACGGATGTGCTAGTGTGGCAGACAATGCAGTTGTAACTGTTGTTTCCTCCGGAGTTACAGTTTCTGGAAATGTATCCTATTTTAATCCTGTTAATCCTCAAATGCATAATGTAACCGTGAAACTAAAACATGAAGACACCCCGGGTAATTGGGTAACAAAATATACAGGTGTTACTGCCGCTACCGGAAATGGAGATTACTCTATTTTAGGTGTTGTGGATGGGACTTATAAAGTGTATTTTGAACTAACAACCCCTTGGAATGGAGTAACAGCAACTGATGTTGTAGCGATGCAAAATCATTACAAAGCAGTGGGTTTTACTAAGCTTATCGGTCTAAAACGCTATGCTGGTGATGTTTCAAATATCAGTCAACCTACAGATCTCGTAAATGCCTCCGACCGTGATTTGGTAAATAACAGACGTGCTACTCCAACTAATCCATTGTATGCATTTTCAGCGACTGGTGATTGGGTATTTATGATGTCAGGAGATGAAACAAAGAATACATACCCTCTTTCGTATGCTAATTCTGGTGGGTATTCTGATATAACTATTACAGTTTCTGGCTCTAATGTGGCTCAAAGTTTCAAATCACTTTGCTATGGCGATGTGGATGCTTCTTACACGGGCACGAAAATGTTGGAAGATGGCACCACATCGGATGTTACGGCTGTTGACGGACTTGGTTTGATTAACTTCCCCAATCCATTTAGCAATATGACAAGCATACAATTTACTACGCCTGTTGAAGGAAAAACTACAGTTGAAATTTACAACCTCTTTGGTGTGAAAGTTGCTAATTTAGTTGACCCTGATACGTATGAAGGTTTGCACACTATCAATTATGAAGCTAGTGGCATCGCATCGGGTATCTACATGTATATTGTTACATTGAAAACCAGTGATGATGTGTTTGTGCAAACAGGTAAAATGGTTGTTGCTAAGTAAACATTCGGGACAATTAGTTTTTAACTAAAATAATTAAGGATTCGGAAATAATAGTATTTCCGAATCCTTTTTTTATGCCCATTTGTTTTCAGTATTCGGCGGATGTTTCCTTTTTCTTTTGTACGTTAGCCTTTACTAAAGGTACTCTTTCGCGATGCTACCTATCCTATAATTACGATATATCATAGCAATGACATTTTCCCATCTTGATATATGTCAGAGCCATAGCTTTGCAGAAAGTAGTATATTTGCCATCTCATTTGATGAGGCGGGCGATTTAATAATTAAATATACTATATAAATCTAACAAACAGCGTGTAATTATGAAACAAAAAGGGTTTAATACCAAAGCCATACATGATGGCAAAATGAATTGCGAACAGGAGTCTATGTCGGTGCCGATATATCAAACTGTGGCTTATAAGTATTCGGATGCGAAGGAGGCGGCTGCTATTTTTGCAGGGCAACAGCATGGATATACCTACGGACGTTGGGATAATCCCACGGTTAGTGTGTTTGAGCAACGTATGGCTTCCTTGGAAGGTACGGAGGCTGCCATCGCAACGTCGTCGGGGATGTCGGCAATATTTTTGTTGTGTCATCAGATGTTGACGGCAGGGGATGAAATTGTTTCGTCGAACCGCGTGTATGGCGGCACTTTTGCTTTGTTTGAAGTGGGGCTGAAGAAGATGGGCATTGGCGTTACGTGGATTTCGAATCCCGAGAGCCTCGATGCATGGGCAAAGGCTATCACACCGAAAACGAAGTTCCTTTTTGTGGAGAGCCCATCGAATCCTTCGTTGTTTATAGCTGATATCCCTGCGTTGGCGGCTTTGGCGAAATCAAAAAATATTCCGCTGGTAGTGGACAACACGATTGCCACACCGGCTTTGCATCAGCCGATAGCGTTGGGGGCTGACATCGTGGTGCATTCCACCACCAAATATATCTGTGGCAACGCTTCGAGTTTGGGCGGCATCATCTGCGGACCGAGCGCTATCATAGAAGACGGCATCCGCATGGGTCCGTTGCGCTATTTGGGTCCTTCGATGGCTCCATTCAATGCATGGTTGAATCTGAATGGCTTGGAAACATTAGCGATACGTATGGAACGCCATTGTCAGAATGCTATGGCGGTTGCGAAGTATCTGGAGCAACACCCCAAGGTGGCTTCGGTGAATTATCCGGGATTGGCTTCGAATCCTTATCATGCTATGTTGAAGGTGAACAAGCTGAAAGGCGCCAGCTCGCTGATGTCGTTTGAGATAAAAGGCACTTATGATGATGCGGTTTGTTTCATTGATTCGGTGGAAACCATCACCCATGCCACGCATTTGGGCACTTGCAAATCCATAGTGACGCATCCTGCCTCCACCACCCACTCATCATTGGGCGAAGCTGATATGAAAAAAGCAGGCATTTCACCCTCTTTGGTGCGCTTTTCTATAGGTTTAGAAGATGAAGCCGACATTATTGCAGACATAGAGCAAGCTTTAGCGAGCACTCCTCAACATAAGGATGGAAAGAAAGCAGACGTGTATTTTCCGCCCGCAGAATAATCTCCTAAATTTAAACCTAAGATGTCCTAGAGCTGATATGCGATAGAGCAAAAAATCTATAAAAGACTCCTTACAGATATCCCGTAAGGAGTCTTTTTTGATATATAGCCTCCGCACACTGCGGATACTTTCTTGTAATTTTACAATATGGCTTCCGCACACTGCGGGATATGTTTTGTAATTTTACAATATGGCTCCCGCACACTGCGGGATATATTTTGCACTTTTACAATATAGCTCCCGCACACTGCGGGATATGTTTTGTAATTTTACAATATAGGCACCGCACTTGTTTTATAGTAAGTTGCGATTTCTTATGTAATAGGTATCAGTGCGCAATATTCAGGTTTCAAACCCTTGGTATTTGCCTGCCCGACTGTAGTCATGCATTTCTGCATGATGCAGGCGGGGTATTTGGAGCTTGGAGCTTGGAATTTAAAACAAAGAAAGTTTACCAACCTGCAACTTTAATCCTGTAACCTGAGACAAATTAAGTGCACACTAAAAGATAATCCTATACTGCGGAATGATCATCCTCCCCAACTGATAAGTGAAATAACTCGCCCCGGTTTTCCTGTTAAACGTCTGTGTGAACACATTCTTTTGGTTGAAAATATTGGTAATCTCCAGTGACCATTCAATAGTCACCTTTTTTCCGTTCATCTTATAGGCGAGCTTGAGGTCGGTGCGCATGTAATCGGGAAACTGTCTGGAATACGCCTGATTATCTATATAGACATTTCGTTGCGTAGCCAGACTTTGTGCTTCATCAATAGGGCTGTAGCGTTGCCCGCCGTTGAAGGTGGTCTTGAGGTTGACCGTAAAAGTTTTTTTGCGGCGTTCGGGCTTCTTCTTCCTAAACTTCAAATTAAATTCCTTGCCTGCCAGCAGGTTTATGTTATAGCCTCCGCTGAAAGCCGTGTGGCGCTCCACGCCGTCCGAGCCTTTATATTTTGATGCATAGAGCGATGCCGTGCCCAGATAATAGAAGCCTTTCGTCAAGAAACGCTCTACGGTCAGCTCCACCCCATAGTTCTGCCCCGTGCCTTTATTGATGAGCCAATCGGGCGCACGGACTTCAAAATTCGCACCTTCGTTCAGCAGGCTGTAGCTATTCGTATCATTTTTATCTATGGGGATATTATATAGGTACTGATAATAAGTCTCCAATTTCAGGCGGGTATTTTCGCTGATGGTCCAGTCATATCCCAAGATGAAATGTACGCTGCGTGTGAAGTCGAGCTTGGTATTGGTCAACTGATAGGAGCCATCCGTTAGGCGCACCTGATTGAAAAACACCGTAACAGGCAGCATTTGGCTATGCATCCCCATGCCGATGCTGATGGCATGAAGCGGATGCGGATTCCATTTCATGCCCACGCGCGGCTCAATGGAATAGGCGCCATTGTAGTCATAATATTGCCCATGCACACCCATATTAAGGGTCAAGGTCTCCATAATCTTATATTGCCACTCAGCATAAGGCTGCAAAAGCACGGAATAGCCCCGATAATCGTTCGTGCGGATAAATACATCAAAGGAAGCCTTATAGAGGCTATCCATCACGTCATAATAGTAGAGCGTGGCAGTCAAACCCGTTTTCAGATTATGATGCGCATTAAACTTATGGTTATAATAGGCGGAAGCAAATAGGCGACATTCGAGGTCGTTGCTGCGCTCGAAAGGCACCGTATTTAGGGTGATGGGCGTTACCGAATCTTTATAGGTATAGAAATTATGGAAGGTAGCCGCGAGGGTAAGCTTCACATAACTTTTGGCATTAATCAGCAGCAGGTCGGTGAGCGCCACCATGGCTTGGTTGGAGTAGTTGGTGAGGTCCCAACCTTCCGTTCCATAAAAATCTATCTTCTGCTTCGTGGTATCCTTCTTGCTATCCAAAAACGCGATATGGCTCATGCCTCCGAAGCCAAACAGGCTGATATTGCCAAGTTTGGTGCGGGGGAGGTTCACCTTAAAAAATATATCCTGATACTTCGGCACCGCTTGTCCCGTGCCCATTTGTATGCCCATCTTCGAGAATAAATCCAAGGTGGAATATCTGTAATTGATGATATAAGAATAGTTCCGCTTTTTGCTGATGGGTCCTTCGGCGCCAAGCTCCAAGCCGTTGAAGGCAATTTGCGCCAGAAACTCATGCCGCGAACTATTGCCTGTGATGCTCTTCAGGTCGAACACGCCCGCCAAAGCATTGCCATACTCGGCAGGGAAAGCCCCTGTGAGGAAGTCGGAATTCAGCAGCAGGTTGTTGCGCAATATGCTGATGGGTCCGCCTGTGGTGCCCATGGCGGCAAAGTGGTTGGGGTTGGGAATATCCACATCATCCAAGCGCCAAAGCAAGCCCGAGGGTGTGTTGCCGCGTATAATCACGTCGTTGCGTGAATCCTCCGTGCCGTTCACCCCTGCGAAATTGGCAGCCATCCGCGCTATATCGCTGCGTGCACCGGCATACATATTACTTTCCTCCACCGTAAACACACGGCTGCTAATACTCGCCATCTTGTTGATGGGGTCCACCTTGTCGCGCTGCGCACTAATCACCACCTCGCCCCCCGTGAACACTTTTTCTTCTAATTCTATATTGAGAACAAGCTCCTTGCCCGTGTTCAAATCCAGATTGGACAGCACCAAATCGTTGTAGCCTATATAACTTATTTTGATAGATATCCTGCCGATTGGAACCCCTGCTAAGGCGAAATTGCCATTCACATCCGTCGCCGTTCCCAAAAGGGGATTGCTTCCCACAAGGATGATATTTGCCCCGATGAGCGGATATTTTGAGTTCTTATCCACCACCGAACCCCGCACGGTCTGCGTATGATTTTGTGCATAAACCGACTTAGCGAACGTAAACATCACCATCATCAAAACCAAAAAACATCTATGCACTAACCTTTTCATTTATATAGAATAAAAAACAACTCAATAACTCTTAACTAAGTACTTTAGACACTTTAAGTACTTCAAACTTTAGGCACTCCAAGTACTTTAGGCACTTTAAGTACTTGAAGTACTTTAGGCACTCACGCTCCTTAATTAACTCAATTAACCTAATCAACTAATCAACTCCTTCCCTTAATTAACTCAATTAACTTAATCAACTAATCAACTCCTTCCCTTAATTAACTTAATCAACCCAATCAACTATTTAACTCATCAAATTACGTCAGAACCCTTCTTAATCAACCACAACTTCCCCACACTTTCATAAAACTGTTCCAACGGCAAGGTCGTCTTCAACACACTATTAAAGAAATTATATTTCGATAGGTCGTGGTCAATGATATCCTGTTTTATTTCATTATAAAAGATGGTTCCGGGCATGGGAGTCAGTATGGTATAGCCGGCATACACCACGCGGTGTGCCGATGCATAGTCGCTCATTGCCTCAAAATCATCCAGCGTATAGTCGTTGGGTATCACATAATTTCCGCGCAACATGATATCGTTCTGATGGAAGATATGGATGGCTTCCTCTATCAGCCCTGCTGAAGAATCCTTGTTATATTTCTTTAGCTCCTCATCGCGAAACGACTCGAAACCGCATATCACCACTTTCAAACCCGCCTTTGCCATCTTCTCTATCAGATAGGGATGTTTCACGGTGGTGTCGAAACGGATGTCCATCACATATTCCTTTTGAATGCCTTCCTCATGGATTCTATCTATCAGTTGGCTGATAAAATTCACATCCACTATGGTGTTGGCATCGGCAAAGCGCACGATTTTGTAGTCGTCCAACTGCTTCAACTCCTCGATGATGCTTTCCAATCTCCGTTGATAGAAACGCTTGTCGAATTGGGGCCAGATAGAACAAAACGAACACTCATACGGACAGCCGAGGCTCGTAAACAAATACGTGACAGGCTCGGGACGCCCCCCGACAACGTAGGTAGAAATCCAACGCTTCAGCATATCCCTTTGGGGCATGATGAAGTTTTCGCGAGCAGCATTCCAAGGCGCTCGTGGCGGTTTGGTAGGGGAGAGGGCTTCCGTTGTGTTGATATACAAACCTCCGATATGGTCAAAACTCTTTTGCTGCGCATGAGCTTTCACCACCTCGCGAAACATATCCGCACTTTGCCCGGGACATACCACATCCACCTCAGGCAGATGAAAATCTTGTAGGGAGAGCACCGTATGCAAGCCTCCCGCCACCGTCAATATATTTGGATTATAAGCTTTTGCTGCGCGAAATATTTCTATGCCTGCATAAAACTCTGAGGCGATAAAGGTCACACCGATGATATCGGGCTTTATGGTTTCCAGATAGCCTTTCATGATTTCTGACAAGGAGGGAGCATCGGGATGGAGGTCATATTCGCCTTTCAGGTCAATGAGTTCCACATCGAAGTCCTTCACCGCTGCCGCAACGGTGAGCAGCCCCAGCGGGGGACCTATCAGCTTCTTATGTATAAAATGTTTGGCTTCAGCAGGCGCACATTCCAGTATCTTGTTTTCGGACGACCGAGGTGGATTAACGAGTAGTATTTTCATATATTTAAAAGAAATGCAAAGATAAAGCTTTTTGCGCATACCAAATATGTTTGATGTGATACATTTTTTTATACTTTTGCAATTCGTATATTATGGCAAAGATACTCATCGCTTCCGTTCCCTTGTCGGGACATGTCAATCCGGCACTTCCCCTCGCTAAGATGCTCATCAGTCGGGGGCATGAAGTGGTGTGGTATAGCGGTGCGCATTATCAAGAAGCCATCGAAGCCACGGGCGCACGTTTCTTCCCCTTTGTTCGCGCCAAAGACTTTCACGATAGCAGCATCCGAACCCAATTTCCCGATTTGCCTTACAAAAGCCTTTTCAGACATGCCACCTATTATATAAAGCATCTGTTTTACGATAACATGCCCGGACAATATCTCGATTTGACGGACATCCTCCACGATTTCCCCGCCGACCTCCTCCTCACCGACGAATGGTTCACGGGTGCTATTCCTTTCGCAGAGCGAAAAATACTACCGTGGATATGCTATTGTAACTCGCCTTTGTTTTATTATACTGATGAGATACCCTTCCCCGGGGCAGGCATCTTCCCAAGTTCAACATTATATGGTGTGAACCGCAACCGCATCGTCAATTGGATGGTCACCAAGCTCATCTTTGCCAAAACCCATGCCTATATTAACAGCATACGGACGCAGCTCGACTTGCCGCCCATGTCCCATTTCTTTATCATCAACAATATCTTCCTATCGGATTTATTCATCAAATTCAACACCCCTGCCTTCGAGTTTCGTTGGAAGGATTTGCCTCCGCAGATACGCTTTGTAGGACCCGCCATCCCTGCCCAAAGTATTTCACGGGATTATGCATGGGCACCCTTGCTGCAATCGAGCAACCCCATCATCTTCATCACGCAAGGCAGCGTCAACATTAAGGATAATAACAAACTCATCATCCCCGCGCTGAAGGCACTTCAACATAGCGGAGCAGTCATCATAGTGGCAACGGGCAGCACTTCTACGGAAGAATTATCCGCCCAATTCGCTTCCGACACTGTCTTTATCGAGAAATATATCCCCTACGAATACATCCTGCCCCATTGCCAACTGATGATTACCAATGGCGGTTTTGGGGGTGTCATCACGGCTTTATATCATGGCGTGCCCCTCGTGGTGGCAGGCGACACCGAGGACAAACCCGAGATAGCCGCCCGAATCGAATATTGCAAGGTAGGCATCAATCTTGGCACGGGACATCCAAGTCCGAAGCGCATCCGCAAAGCGGTGGACACCATATTGAACAACCCCATCTATAAGACCAACGCCATGAACATCCGCGATGATTTTCGCAAGCATGACGCCCCAAAAGAAACCACCCGCCTCATCGAGGAACTGCTCAGCAATCGCTCTGCGTAAAATTTTATCACGCTATTCTCTCAATAATATGTAATTTTGCACGTTCATACTACTCATGTCTGCCATCATCACCATATCCGACCTAAAAAAGTCCTACAAAGGCAACCCCGACGAGATTCTCAAAGGCATCAACCTTGAGATTCACGAGGGCGAGTTCTTTGGTTTGTTAGGACCCAATGCGGCAGGCAAAACCACCCTCCTTTCTATCATTTGCGGGTTGCTGAGTTTTAGTGAAGGCAGCGTGATGGTCAAAAACATCGACATCGGCAAACACTATCGCCGCCTCAATCCCATCATCGGACTCATACCTCAGGAAATCGCTTTATATCCCACCCTTACGGTGAAAGAAAACATCGCTTTCTTTGGCGAGATGCATGGCTTGTCGGGGAAGGCACTTCGCGACGCCGTCAGTCATTATATCGGAGTGGTGAAGCTCGAACACCATGCCAACAAGCGAATATCTAATTGTTCGGGAGGCATCAAACGCCGCGCAAACCTCGTGGCAGGACTCATCCATAACCCCGAAATCATCTTCTTGGACGAACCCACCTTGGGCGTGGATGCCCAATCCATGAACCTCATTTACGACTATCTGATGCATCTCAACGGCTCGGGCAAAACCATCATCTACACCACCCATTACATGAAAGAAGCCGAAACCATGTGCAACCGCGTCACCATCATTGACGACGGCACCATCATTGCCAACGGCACACCCACCGAACTCATCGCCGCCAACGACGCCTGCAACGACTTGGGGCAAGTCTTTCTGAAACTAACCGGACGCGAACTTAGAGACTAAACCATGAAACAACTCCGAGCCATCATTCGCAAAGAATTCATTCAAATCATCCGCGACATACCCGGGCTGATTATCCTTTTTCTGATGCCCCTCATCCTTATCTTTGCCGTGACAGGCACTCAGGACAACGCCTTCAAGAAACTCTACGACAACAAAGCCGACATCCTTTTTGTGAACAACGACCACGAATATCTCGGCAAATCCATTGAAGACGGTTTGAACAAATCGGGCTATTTTCATGTCATCAAACAGATAGGCTCCACACCCCTCGACACCGCCACTGCCCAACGCGAAATCGTGGCAGGCAACTATCAAGTGGGCATCGTCGTTCAGAAAGACGCCACCCAACGCGCCAAAGCCAAAGCCATTCGCCGCATCCAAAAGAGCTTCGCCAACGACACCACCCCAAGCTCCGCCGCCCTCGAAACCACAGAAACCGACAATGTGAGCATCTATTTCGACCCAACCACCCGCGACTCCTACAAAAACGCCGTCACAAGCTCCCTCCAACGATTGGTGCAATCCGTAGAAATCAAAATCATCCTCAACACCTTCTTCGAGGCTCTCCCCGCCCAACTCAACACCCAACTGCAACCCCCCATCAAAAACTATCTCCTTGGGCAACTCAAAGTGATGGAGCAAGTCTTCACCGACGAACTCAAGAAACGCATGGGCAACAACCTGCCCTCCGACTTCAAAATTGATGCCCAACCCCGCGAAGTGAAATTCGACCTCACCGAAGACTTGCGCAAAGGCATCAAATTCAACGACAATCTCGAAAACGACAACCTCATCCTCATCGCCCAACGCAACGCCCAAAGCGAAAACGCCGTCATCAAACCCACCCTCGTGCAAAACAACGTGCCTGCCTTTGCCCTCTTCGCCATGTTTTTCATCGTCATTCCGCTCGCGGGCAGCATGCTCACCGAGCGCAACGAAGGCACCTACAACCGCATCCGCACCCTGCCCGTCACCTATTTCACCATCCTGTGGGGCAAAATCGTGGTCTATGCCGCCATCTGTCTGCTCCAATTGGTGCTCATGATACTCGCCGGCATGTATTTCCTGCCCCTCATCTATGGCATGACGCCCCTCGAATTGGGCAGCAACCATCTCGCGCTCATCCTTGCCGCTTTGGCTTCGGCTTTTGCTGCCATCGGCTTCGGCTTGTTGGTGGGCACCTTCGCCTCCACCCAATCGCAGGCGGGCATCTTTGGCTCATTCATGGTGCTCATCCTTGCCATTTTGGGCGGCATCTTTTTGCCCGTCTATATGATGCCCAAACCCCTCCAACTCGTCAGCATCATCTCCCCCCTGCGTTGGGGCATAGATAGTTTCCTCGATATATTTGTCCGCGAAGCCGGCTTAAAAGTCATCGCCGCCAACCTCATCCGCCTCAGCCTGTTTTTTGTCGTGGCTTTTATGTGCGCGATACTTACGTTCGTAAGGAGAAAGTAGGGTAGGGGAAAACAAGAACCAAGATCCAAATACCAAATACCAAATTCCAAGAGGAAACCACTGAGACACTGAGAGCACTAAGAAACACTAAGCACTAAAATACCAAATTCTAAGCTCCAAATTCCAAATTCCAAGCTCCAAATACCAAATTCCAAGGTCCAAATTTTAAAGACGAAAGGCAAAATACCATTTTTTAGGGTTTAAACACTATGTTTTAAGATCCAAATACCAAATTCCAAGCTCCAAATACCAAAATCTAAGTTCCAAATTCCAAATACTAAAATCCAAATTTTAAAGACGAAGGGCAAAATATCATTTTTTAGGGTTTAAACATTATGTTTTAAGATCCAAATACCAAATTCCAAGCTCCAAATACCAAATTTTAAGATCAAAACACAAAATAAATCTGATTATTTATTATAAACAGGTCAATAGGATGTTTGGAGATTTTGTAGAACGCTACAAAGGACAAATTCATCTCTAAAAATTACAAATTCATCTCTACAAATTGCTCATTAATGTCTAAAAATGGCTCATTCATGTCTAAAAATAGCTTATTCATCTCTATAGAGAACACATTCATTTCTACAAAGAGGTCATTCATCTCTACAAAGGACTCATTCATCTCTACAAAAAGGTGATTCATCTCTACAAAGGACAAATTCATCTCTACAAAAAGGTTATTCATCTCTACAGAGGATAAATTCATCTTTACAAAAAAGTCATTCATCTCTACAAAAAGGTCATTCATCTCTACAAAGAACACATTCATCTCTATAGATGACTCATTCATTTCTATATAACTGATGTTACGCATTATGCTAAAATCCCGAAGGGATGATACTATTATAGAATATAGAATAAAGAGAATGTCAAAACCCAGAATGGGTGACATTATAATATCATCCCTTCGGGATTTTATACAGGATTGTTTGAATTCGTTTCTATAATAATTTCAGTCCTTCGGACTTTTGCGTACCATTTGTATATAAGACTCATTAATGTCTATAGATGGCAAATTCATGCCTAATGAGAGGTCGTTAATGTCTGTAGGGATGGTGTTAATCTTTAAATTTGGATAAATTAAGGCTATCTTGGGAAAATTTATTTAAAGAAAATTAGGGACATAATATCTTGTTACTATGTGATTTATAGCGATGTTGAAATTATTTTTGTAAGAAAAGTGATTTTTTTTATTTTTTTTCAATTATATGAATTTTATTTTGCTTACATTTGTAGCCGAAAATAACAAGCAAAAATTATATAGTATGATGCAACCAAAATTAGAAGACAAGACGGCTTTATCGAGATTCGTAATTAATAGTTTCGATCCCGATAAGCCCAAATTTATTGAAAGATTTACACGGTATGAAGATCCTTTTAAGACAAATGCAATTGCAAAGATAGTGGTGTGTGAAAACATAGTGGCTACTTCGTTTTATTTGACACAAAGCAAGACTTTGACAGGTTTGCTGATTACGACAGCTATTAGCATCAGAACAGATTTGGATGATATTGAAATTTATGCTATCAATGCAGAAACTGCATTGAATATTAGCTGGAAAGATATGGGAATTAAAGAGGTACGGAATAGTATTACACGGAAGAATATGGAAGGGATTGGTCCTGCGATGACGGTGTTGAATGCTAATATTACGGCAAATGAGGATGCTTTGACAGACCAAGGGATGACGCAGGCGAAGTGGGACGGGCTGTTGGCAAAGGTGGAACAGGTGAGGCTGCTGAATGAGAAACAGAATAAAATGGAGAGCGATAAGGAAGATGCTGTGGCTGCTAATCATCAGAAGTTTGATGATATGTGGGCTGTTACGATGAATATATGTAAGGCAGGTAAGGCGATTTTTAAGGGTCAAGTTAGGGCAAATGAATATACAATAGCTACACTGCTGAAAAGGATTCGTCATGATGGCAGTTCTCCTGACGCTATAGCACAACGGAAAGCTGAACAGATGGCAGCTATGATAGGGGAATGGAATTTGACGGTGAAGGATTTTGGTTTGGTGGATAGTTGGATAGAGGATGCTGATGTGGAAATTGTGGGTACGGATTATAAGTTGCCTACGGATGATGAGGGAAAATTGTTGGTGGATTTGAAGGAAGGACCGTATAACGTGATTATTAGAAGGGCTACCTACGAGGATGTTGTGATTAGTATAGTGATTAAAGCAGGGGAGACGACGACGACGGTGGTGGAGTTGAAGGGGTTGGAGTAGAAAATTGTCTGAACCGCTGATTTGTTTGATTGGTATGATTTTTATGATAAGAATAAATTGGCTATAAATGAAAAAATAAAAATGCAAAATTAAAAACTTGAAGAAGTTACAGTAATAATTGTACATTTGTACTCAAATTAAAAAAGGAAAAATAAAGAAAAGAATAAAAGAAAAATAAAAAATAGCGTTTAGCCGAATTCTGTATCTGAAAACGACCAATTATATGATATCACAGGATTGTAAGCATAACGCCACGCGAAAGCGTGGTCGTTGTTTTACACTTGTGATAGGGTTCTTGGTCGGACCTCAGATACAGCGTGGGCAATTTGACCACGCTGTTTTTTTTTGTAACAAATAATAAAAGTGGAGTTCAGAGACCACTTTAAAAAACGGACTTGGCTCACTCAGGTTTTTATTTTAGTGGGGGCGGTAACTGAAAAGTCTAAGAGTAAGGAATAAAAATAATTTATATGATTGGATTAATATTATTAGTTGTTTTTGGTCCTATTAATGTCATAATTGCATTAATTAAAGGATTTAATCCGGTTGTTTGGTTTTTTGGTGCTGGTATTTTAGGTTTGATTGTTATCCTTTTTATGCCTTCTGCAAGAAAAGTCAAGAAAACAGACGAAGTATTGTACAAGAAAAGAAAGGAAGATGGTAATAATGCAGGGTATATTATGTTAGGTGTTGTGATTCTTGCAATTATTGCTAATGTTATCCTTAGTAATTACAAATAGAATAGTTAATCTTTAAATTTAATCAAAATGAAAAAAAATTATCAAATTAAAATTGGTTTATTATCAATAATTTTATGTGCATTATTGTCCTGTAATAATTCTGGTAATAAAACAGCAGAGAATATAAAAAATGAAAAATCGGCTTTTTATGAACCAACGACTTATCATTCAATAGTAGGAGGATGTGAACTTTATTATCGAGATGAAAAAAGTGGCTCAATAATTTATGTAAATGATCCAAACAGTCCAACTGGAATTAATAATCCGGGAAGTAATATTGAAATACCTAAATGTAAAAGCTGGGGAGTTATTATATTAATAGGTGCGATACAAGAGCTGATCCCTGAATTAAATGAAAATAAAATTCCAGAAATACTTATTGTTGATCGAGAGGGACATCCACGTGTTAATACTAATGAAATTATAGCATTATCAAATCTAAAATTCACGAATAGACTTGCATTAAATTTTTGTCCTCTAATTAGCGATACATCATTGATTACACTTCAAAAAATCAAAAGCTTGCGTACATTATTCCTTCCAAATAAATGTAATATTACTGAAAAAGCAATAATTGATTTTAAAAAAAACAGACCTGATGTGAAGATTATTGATAATAATTTTAATGCTATTGAAAGTGTGTTAAATTATCAACCCGTTCAGTAGAGATTATAAAGTAAGGAAAGGAAAATATATGTCATTAGCCTGTAAAATTGGAATTCACTCATGGAAAAATGATTGTGAAAAATGTTCTAAATGTGGTAAGACTCGAACTGAACAACATGACTATACCTTCAACTGTAGAGTATGTTCGAAATGTTACAAAGCATCTAAAAATAAACACGCTTGGTCAAGCGAAAGCGATAATTGTTCAAATTGTTCTCAAACAAAAAAAGATGTTGAGATGGAAATACATAGATATTACTATTTGACAGTTAAAAGCCATTCTCTTTCTGCTATTCGAAGTTCCATTTACGATACTACTTCAATTTTTGGGCAACCAATCAACAAAAATAAAATTGAAAATGATGCATTTAAAAGTGCATCTTATCAGGTATGCGAAAAATATGATATTACTGAAAAGAAATTATTAGTCATTTTGAAAAAAGGTAAATCTCAAAAATGGGATACAGATTAGGATGATTGACTCAATGGTTCATTATATGAGTGCAGAGCTTCAAGGAAAAAAGACTTTTTTATGATTACAGCTAAGATGAAGAGCAAATTAAAACTGGAGAATGGAAATAAAATATAAATAAAGTGGAGTTCAGAGACCACTTTAAAAACGGGGTGGACTAAATTAAAAAATCCGTTCGGCGGCAGCCTCTCCGCTTGTTCAGATTTGTAATCCAAACGGGGAAGCCGAAAACCAAAAATAGAGTAGGCGAAAATTAAATATATTTATAAATATGGAAACATTTATCGTTTATTTTTTTTTAGGATTAAAACTTCTTTGTGCCTTAGCTTTGCTATTAGGCTGGTTACTTGCATGGAGATTTAAGAAAAGAGGTGGCGGATATTTACTTTGGATAATTTATATTAGTTGTGTAGTAATTGCTGCTGCATTAATGATTATAGATCCAAGACTTTCATCAATAAACTTAACAATTAGAGAATGGGCAATGTCTGACATGGGTATTATTGCATTTTTAAATGGTGGACGTGGATTGAGGTTTCCAGCAGCACAATCAATTGCATTAATTAATGGAATTCAAATAATGGGGTTTTTATTTTGTATAATTTCATTGGTTATTTGGAAAATTAAACTAAAGAAAAAAGTACTCGAAGAATTAGATAGTGAAGAACAAAATATTCAAAAAGTGAACAATGATATTAATATTGTTACTGAAGAACTTGATATTAGTTTGAGCTACTTAGATATTTCTTCTGATATTTTTGATTCATTTAGTTTACCACAAAAACATAAACTTAAAAGATTAGTTAGTACAATGCAACCTACTGATTTAATTGCAATGTACGGAAATGAAATTAAATTAATTGATGCTGAAAGATGGAATAGAATTATGGAACAAGGGAAATCAGAGGAATTTAAAGTGATATATAAGAAAACTGAATTCCGTTAGGCGGTAAGTTCTGCCCTCGATGGAAATATCAAAAAAGGCTGTGCCTTTTAATAAGATTTTCTTCAATGTATTCAACAAACAAAAGGTTTGCCCATCATCGAGGCAAGCCTTTTTGCTTTACAAAACCTTAGTAGAA
>CAIOJS010000325.1 GCA_903858655.1 uncultured bacterium
ATATCAAGAACTACTACTTGATTCCCATAATTTGTAAATGTATATGTTACAGATATGGTAGAATTTAATCCGCCACCAACAAAAACCCATTCAACCGTAACAAGGTTCCCGGAAACAGAAATGCTTGCTATATAGAAACTATCAACAACAAAGCCAAGACAGGTATCTATTGGGTTTGTATTGAGCGTGTCAACAATTACGTTCAAAGAATCGTACGGTTCTAATATTTGGAAAGTATAAGAAACGGCAGGGCAGGCAGGGATTGTACTGATTGATACAACATATACACCACTATAAAGATTGTTTACATCTTCCGTAGTAGCGCCCGTATTCCAGTTAAATGTATAGGGTGGTGTGCCACCGGTAACAGTCAAGTCAATAGAACCATCATTGCCACCAATAACAGAAACATGGTTGACAACTGCATTAACTGACAATTGACAATTCGTATTATTGCTATCATTAACAAATATTGTTTCGCAATGGTTTGCTGTACAACCGCTATCAGTGCTCATGGTTAAACAAACATTATAAAGACCATTGGCTGGAAGTTGAAAATTCAGATTTTGATAATTGTTTGTGGAGTATATCGTGGCTCCGGTATTAGCATTGGTAATAATCCACAACCATGAGTTAACAGTGCCAACGTTTGTTGACGATTGATCAGTAAAAGTATAATTGTGTGCGATATCGCTTTGGTAGGTGAAAGCAGCAGTACACGTATCCGTTGGATTTGTGCCAATATTAATGGTATCACACCATGTACTTTGACAAAGTAATGAGTTAATCGTTAAACAAACTGTAGCGGTTCCTGTAAATCCATTTAAGGGGAAAGCAGGATTTAATGTAGTAAACGTATAAGAAGCACCGCCATATTGAACTGTCCAATAAGATGACGTAATGTTTATTTGGGTTGAATCAACATTATAGGAATTGTTGAATAATTCCAATGTGCCACTTGCAGGATTGTAATTGTAGGTAAAATAAGCCTGACAATTCACTTGAGAGAAAACATTTGTTGTAACAACAACAAAGAATAAAATTGCGAAAAGTTTTTTCATAATGATTGGTTTTAAATTGTTTTTATATAGTAACACTAAATTGAGAAAAGGTTGCCTGTGAAATTAAAAATAATATCTGATACCAAGTTGTAAACCGAAGGAATTATTCTTCAATTTGCTTTCAGAACTCGAAGATTTTATGCTGAGAACGTTGAATCTGAAGTAGGGCGCAAGCTCCAATAACATCCTATTTGTAATTTGATAATTTGTGAATGCTGATATTTGCCATGACATTCCAAACCTGTATTTTTTAAATTCATCCGTAGTTGCAATCAAAGTAGGCGATTCAACTAAGTTGTATGGCATGCTACCTTTGGTGGTGATAAGCATGCTGATGATTGGACCTGTACTGAAGCCCAAATTCACTCTCCCAAAATTTTGCTGCCAACCCACTGAGAGCGGAATTTCAATAAATGAATAGGTGTTTTTCCACGAAGCGTTTCTTAACGTATCATATTTCTTTGTTCGGATCGTATCATACATGCTTACTAAAGATGAGTCGGTATTCCAAGTCCACACGGAGTCAACGATTCGGATGGCGGTGTCGGACATATAATAATAATGTTGGTAGCCTCCCGAGGTATCAATGTTCAAATTCTGACCAAGAAATTTTATGTCTTCAAGGTTCTGAGGACTATATTTTAGTTGGTTTGAAGAAATCTTCTCAGAAAAGTGAGCGTATTGAAGTCCGAAGTCAAAGAAGAAATGTCTTTTCTCTGCCCTTATGTTTATACCTATGGTTCCTGATGGGAATTGCATTTCGGATGAGTACTGACTTTGTGCGTCATCTAATGATTGTGAAATGTGAAGTATATCCGACTGAATCAAAGAATGACCTACATAAAATCCTGCTGACCATAAAAGCGGTTGTCGAAGTTTCTTGAGAAATATACTATTGATACATTGCGAAGCATCTGTTTCAATACATGAAACAGCCCTTTTTTGCATTGTCAGCAAATTAGTGGTTTCCTGTTCACGTTCAACCATAGCATTATTGATGTTAGAAATATCTTCAAGTTGAGAAGGAGTTTCTTTTTCAGGAAGAATTTTAGTTGCTACTTCTATGTTTTTAGTCTTTGTAATCTTTTGCTTTATCGAAATATGATTCTTAGATATTGTATTGTTTTTTGTTCGAGTATCTTCAGCAATAGTTATACTTTTATCTTTATTACTATTTGTATTTGATTTTTCCGATGGAGTTTTATCTGCAATTTTATCTACGTTTTTATGTTCTTTTTGAACAATAGAAGTCGTTGTAGCATTGTCAACAATATGTCTTGGATTGAGTGTGCTTGTTTGTTTCTTCGTTTGTATTGCAGATTCGGTTCTGTTTCCTGTAAAGGAGTTCACAGCCCAATAGCTCACGCCACAAATGGATAAGAATATCACAAAAATAAGTATAGCACGTTTGGTCTTGCGTCGAGCATTATTCAAACTGATTTGATGAAAGACACTATCCTTCAAAGAATCAGGCGGCGTTTCTTGGAAACCGTCGAAAGTCTTTTTGAATAATTGGTCAATATGTTCTGAGCTTTCTTTCATACTACTTTTTTCACTTGATTGGATTCAAGTATGTCGTTTATTTTTGAAATTAATATTTTGCGTGCTTTAAATAGTTGTGTTTTTGATGTGTTTATGGATATATTAAATTCTTCAGCAATTTCTTTATGGCTTCGATTTTCAAATGCATATAAGTTAAAAATAGTTCTGTAGCCAATGGGTAATTCTTGAATCAGTTTTAGCAATGTTTGTTGGTTTATATGCTCTAAGATGGTATCAAATACTGAGTATTCATCAATTTCATTATTATTACTTAACTCTACAACTGCTTCTTTATCTTGGTTTCTTTTTATCAATTCCCGATAATGATTCAGCGCAGTGTTTACCGTGATTTTATACATCCATCCATAAAATAAAAATTCATCAACATATTTGAATGTATGTATGCTATTAAAAATCTTCAACAATGATTCTTGAAGAATGTCTTGTGCTTCATCGCGATCGCCGGAATATCGTAAACACACCCCATACAACCGTGACGAATAGATATCGTACAGCATATTTTGTGCATTTTTACGATTGTGTATGCAGCCTTCGATAAGATCTTTAACATTCATCAGAACCGTCATGGATTATATAACACAGCATATAGAAAATGGTTGCCTGAAATCTTGATTATTTTTAAAAAAAAATATCTTTAGGGTGATTTTATGTTGAGTTTTTCAGCTTCAAGGTGCATGAAGTTGAGCGCTTCATCATAGCTGTTGCCAATTTTTCCATCTAGGATAGCTTCCCGAATCGCTGTCTTAATAATGCCCACTTCTTTGCAGGGTGCTAAGCCAAATGTTTGCATAATCAGTTCGCCGGAAATGGGCGGTTGCCAATTTCTCAAATTGTCTTTCGCTTCAATTTCTTGCAACTTATTCCTTACTATTTCAAAGTTGTAGAGAAAGCGCGTAACTTTCTTCATGTTCTTGGAAGTTATATCGGCTTCGCACAGTGTCATTAAATCATCAATGCAATCGCCTGCTTCGAACAACAAACGGCGAACGGCTGAATCGGAGACAATATCTTCTGCAAGCACGATAGGGCGGAGATGAAGCAACACCAAATTCTGAACATACTTCAATTTCTCATTCAAAGGAAGCTTCAACCTTTTGAAAATTTCAGCCGCCATATATGCCCCTTTGGTTTCGTGCCCATGAAATGTCCATCCTGTGCCTTCCACAAATTTTTTGGTAGCAGGTTTCCCGATATCATGCAATAGCGCAGCCCAACGTAGCCATAGATCATCCGAATTTATGGCAATTTTATCCAATACTTCTAAGGTATGATAGAAATTATCTTTGTGTGCAATATTATTCTTGGTGTCTATGCCTTTTAAATCTGTCAGTTGCGGGAAAATCAATTCGAGCAAGCCGCATTCGTCGAGATAAGTCAATCCGATGGAAGGAATGGGGGAGGAAATGATTTTGTTCAGTTCTTCGGTGATGCGTTCTACGGAAATGATATCAATACGATTTTTATTCCGTGTAATTGCATTAAAGGTTTCATATTCTATTGAGAAATTTAATTGGGAAGCAAAACGGACTGCGCGCATCATACGCAGCGGATCGTCGGAAAAAGTCACATCGGGATTCTGTGGAGTGCGAATAGTTCGGTTTAGTAAATCATCGCGTCCGTTAAATGGATCGAGTAATTCGCCATAATTTTCATATTGCAAACTTATCGCCATAGCATTTATGGTGAAATCGCGGCGATTTTGGTCGTCTTCTAAGGTTCCATTCTCTACAAACGGCTTCCGCGAGTTTTCTTGATAGGATTCTTTGCGTGCACCCACGAATTCCAATTGCCAATCATTGTAATGTATCATGGCGGTGCCGAAAGTCTTAAATATACTCACTTTGCAGGAGTTTCCAATCTTGTTTGCCACGGCTTGTGCCAATTCGATGCCATTGCCAAGCACCATAAAGTCAATATCTTTTCCCGTACGTTTCAGGAAAAGATCGCGCACGAATCCACCTATGACATAAACCTTATGGTTGTTGTCATGTGCTACGTCGGAAACTAGTTTAAATATGGGATGATGTAAGTGCTCTTTCAAAAGAAATAGGATTAGAGCACAAAAGTACTAAAAAAATCAGGAACGAATTATCTCGTACTCGCCTTTTTCGTTGAATTTAATTATTGTGGACGCTTTTATTTGATTTATGCGCGTTTGATTTATGTTTACAACATAGTCAACTTGCTTGATAATTTCATCAGATATTTTGAAAAACATCAATGGGGTTGGGTCGCCGGATATGTTGGCGGATGAAGACACCAAAGGCTTATTCATCAAACTGATGAGCTTCTGACAAAACTCGTCGCGCACGATGCGAATGGCGATAGAGCCATCTTCAGTAATAAGTTTTTTTGATATATTCTTTGCATTGGGATAAACTATGGTGAGCGGCGTGGTGATACTCGTGTGCAAATCGAGTGCAATTTGTGGAACTTCTTTCACATATTGATACAATTTCTCAAATTGGTCTAACAGTATGATTAAACTTTTGGTTTCGGCGCGTTTCTTTATCTTGAAAATCTTTTCAACAGCTTTGGTGTTGGTGGCATCGCAACCCAAACCCCATACCGTATCGGTTGGATACAATATAACACCTCCTTTTTTAATGATTTCAAAGGCATTTAATACTTCTTCACTTAGATTTTCAGACATACGAGCAATTGTTCTTTTTTAATTTCATAAGCACATTTAAAATGTTGTTCAGGGCAAGCTTTGTAGCCATGCAAACCACAAGGGCGGCAAGCTAAAGCTGTTTGGGTTTCCACCACAAACGATTTTTCGGACAAAGGACCAAAGCCAAAGGCAGGTACCGTTGAGCAAAAAATACCGGCAACCGGTGCGTTCATCGCCGAAGCTATATGTTGGGGGGCAGAATCGTTGGTGAAGTTCATGGCTGCATCTTGCATCAAAGCCGCCGTTTGCAATAAGCTAAGTTTTCCTGACAAATTTTCAACGTTTTGCTTTACGCATTTTGTGGCAATCAGGTTACATAAATCTACATCCGAATGGCTTCCTATCAAATATATTTTTAAATGCTCCGCCGTGCTTTGGATAAACTCTATCCATTTCTCTACAGGAAATTTCTTGGTTTCCCACAGCGAGGCAGGCGCAATGGTGATGTAAGATGTCGTTTTGTAAGGTGCAACTTTTGCATAATCTAGCTCCGAAGGATAGAGTTTTATGCGTCGCACAGTCTTGAACTCATCTTGAATCAACAAAAGGTTGCGGTCAATTTCGTGGACGTTGGAATTTGTGCCTATGACGTGCGCCACTTTTCTATCAAACATAAACGAGAAGGGATTTTTGTTGAATCCTATCTTGTGATTGGCTTTGGAGAAAGCGGTGAGGAAACCCGACGAGGCATAGCGTTGGAGGTTTATCACATAGTCGTATTGGGTTTTCCTTATATTTTTCAAGATACGAAACAAGCGCGCATATTTGTGTTCCGATTTGTCCCAAACCATCACGTGGCGCAACAAGGGGTGCCCTACAAACAAACTTTCAGCCCCTTTGCGCACCAAAAAATCTATTTTGATGGTGGCATCCGTCATGGCGATGCTCTCGATGAGCGGTGTCGCTAGAATAACATCGCCCAATGAGGCAGTTTGAATGATTAGTATTTGTTTTGATTCCATAAGTTCGCAGTTTGCAAAATTAAGATTTAATTCTTTACCGTTGGATATAAAGTTTTAAAATCATTCGCTGCAGACCATCTAACTAACGCTAAGTTTTCGCATATATATATAAGGTATAAAACATACTTTTTTGCTTTTAACAATCCTTATGAACGATAGATATTTCTATTTCAAAAAATATATGTATCTTTGTATTCAATAATTTTTACTGTTATGCAAACCATCAATCGTAAACTTACGTTCCCGGCTTTGTTCGCGGAAACGCTTCAGAAATTCCCCAATCGCGGAGCTTATTCTTTTGTGGACGAAACGCCTATTACCTACCGCCAAGCGCATCAAAGGATATTGGCAGTGATGGCTTTTCTTGAAAAACTGCAAACAAAGCCCGGCGACAAAATTGCGATTCTCAGCCACAACATGCCCAATTGGGGAATCAGCTATTTTGCCACCACGTTCATGGGTGCGATTTCGGTGCCACTGCTTCCCGACTTCCATCCCTTCGAAATTGACAAATATGTTGAACATGCGGGCGCTACAATCCTTTTTGTTTCCAAGAATTTAGAGTATAAAATTCAAGACATCGAGTTTTTGATGCCGCCAACCATCATTTGTATTGACGATTTTTCTATTGTGAAATCCAAAGTACGCAACGTGAAGTTTGATGCGCAAGCCGTTCCCGCCAAGGAATATGCCGTACAGGAGCATGATTTGGCTGCAATCAACTACACCTCGGGCACGACGGGAACGCCAAAAGGTGTGATGCTTTCCCATAAGAATATTGCTTTCACGGCAATCCAAGCGTTGGAAATTCATCACGTGGATGAGCACGACCGCATCTTTTCGATACTCCCAATCGCCCATTCGTTGGAGAACACATTGGGTTTGGTGCTGCCGATGATTTTTGGATGCTGTATTTTTTATCTGAAAAAACCTCCCACCGTGGATATTTTGCTCCAAGCCATGAAATCCGTGAAACCAACGGCGATGATTTCGGTGCCTATGATTATCGAAAAGGTGTATCACGATAATTTTATACCGTATATCTCGCGTTCATGGCTGCGTCGCACGCTTTATGGCATGCCTTCCATGCGTAGAAGGATCAATTATATGTTTGGATTGCAACTCAAGAAGAAATTTGGCGGACATCTGCGGTTTTTTGGCGTCGGCGGCTCGTCTTTAGACATGACCGTGGAGCGTTTTTTGATGGAAGCACGTTTTCCGTACACCGTCGGCTATGGTTTGACCGAAACCGCGCCTTTGTTGGCAAGTGCAGCTCCCTTTCATACCAAATTTCGATCCACCGGAAAGGTGATTCAAGGCATAGAACTGAAGATTTCCAATCCCGATCCCAACACGGGAGAGGGCGAAATAGTGGTGAAAGGCGATAATGTGATGCAAGGATATTACAACGAGCCGAAACTAACCAAAACGGTGTTCGACAAAGATGGTTGGCTCAAAACAGGCGACTTAGGCGTGTTGGACAAAGACAATTATCTGTTTTTTAAAGGCAGATTAAAGAACATGATATCCTTGAAAAACGGCAAAAATGTGTATCCCGAAGAGATAGAAACCGTGATTAACAGTTTTCATTATGTGGATGAGTCTTTGGTGGTGGAGCAAAAGGGAAAACTAGTGGCTTTAGTGCGTTTCAATGAGAAAGAAATAGCCGACAATTATGTTGCTTTGCGCAGCGAAAGTTCTGATTATGTTGAAAAAAGGGTGGACGAGTTGAAACTTGAGTTGGAAGAATACATCAATGAACGGGTGAGCACTTTCGCACGCATCCAATCAATCATTTCACAGAAAGAACCTTTCAAAAAGACCGCCACACTCCAAATCAAACGCTTCTTATATACTGAAAATGGGTAGGAGAGGGAGTTTAGTAGTTCCGAGTTCATAGTTCCTAGTTTCGAGCTCGTAGTTACAGGTATAAAACCTCTGTGCATCTCCCTTTCTCCGTGCATCTCTATGTAATTTGTCCTCAAAAACCACTTAGACGCTAAGCCCACTAAGTCTCACTAAGAAAAAACAACCATAGAACAATTAAACAATAGAACAATCCCCTGTTCACCTCCCTTTTTTGCTTTCATGCCTCCCTTTGTTTGAGGATAAATTTATTAAAAAACGTTAAATTCGTGTTTAGATTTTCGCAGCGAATATATTTTTTTACTATTTTTGTACCTCAATAATGAAATACCAAAGTGAAAACCGTTCATCACTCTAAAATAACGGGGCGAAACCGAAAAGCCAACGAGTAGGATACATTTAAACAAAACTATTATGAAAACTTCACACAAAATTTTACATTGGGCACCTAGAATCATCTGTATTTTAGCTATTTTATTTATCAGTATGTTCTCTTTGGATGCTTTCGGCAGTGATAAAAGCCTCGGGGAACAACTTCTTGATTGGGTTATGAACATGCTTCCTTCTTTTGTTTTTATTGCGCTACTGATTTTAGCTTGGTATAAAGAGTTTGTAGGGGGAATTATCTTTATTTCTCTTAGCGTTTTGTTTTCAGTATTAGTTTTTCTGATAAATTTTAATCGCAATCAATTTTCATTAGGATTCAGTCTATTAGTAACTCTAGCTATCGGGCTTCCATTTGTGTTGGTAGGTGTTCTTTTTCTGTTGAATCATTCTGTAAAGAAAAAGATAAAGCAATCCGCAGCAAAGATTGAAGCTTAAAAAGCATAGTGTTCTTTGTGTAATTCCTTTGTGTCTCTTGTGGTTAAGAATTTAAACCACGGAGACACAGAGAACACTAAGTATCACTAAGAAAAATCAACAATAGAACAATAGAGCAATCAAACAATCCTCTGTTCACCTCTGTGTTTAACCTTCGTTCCCTCTGTGTTTAAGAAAAGAAACCACTTAAACACTAAGACCACAAAGTTTCACTAAGAAAAAACAACAATAGAACAAT
>CAIOJS010000326.1 GCA_903858655.1 uncultured bacterium
ATTATTTATAACCAATTTTTGATTATTTTTGCCTCTAGATTAAAATGCTGATCTAAGAAAGTTTTATGTTTACACACTTTACGGGATAGTGTCAGAACCACAAAATAAATCCAGTCGCTCCAATTATAGTTTGAAGTATCTTCGCCGTCGGCTTCCATATAAATGCGTTTACGATTTTTAGAGATTGCCGAACGTGTAGCAGGTTAAAAGTATTTTTTTACAAATTTCTAATTCCCATTTATTTTTAAAACCTTTATGAGCTTTTTGGTGCCATGGTTATTCACTTCCAGAAAATAGATACCCGGGGAGAGTTTGTCAATATTAATTGAAAATTCAGCGTTGGAAAAAGATAATTGCGGCAGCACCTTTTCTCCAACGATATCATAAAGGTTCATAGTGCAAATACCCGGATTTTCGCCGGGTAATGAAATAGTAAGGAGGTTGGTGGCGGGATTGGGTGAAATACGGATTTTATCATCTTGTGAAGCAAAATTCTTCATACCTGTTGAAATCGGTTTAAGAGCTTCAATAAGGCTTCCGCCGGGCGATTTGCCGTCTGTACCATTGAAATCGTGTATATCGGTGAAGGTGCTTGTGAGAATATTATATTTAAAAATTTCACCTTTATTATTTGCTCCTCCTGCGGTTGTGGTTCCATAAAGATTATGGTCGCTTGCCTGTATCAAACTTCCTGAAGGCTGGCTACCATTTGTTCCGGTAAAAACAACTAAATCGGTAATAGTGTTAGCATTGATATCATAACAAAAAAGTACCCCCTTGCTACTTGAACCTCCTCCATAAGTCAACCCATATAACTTGCCATCACTTGCCTGCAAAAGACTGCCTTCAGGAAAACCTCCATTGGTAGTGGAAAAATGAATCAAATCAGTAAATACATTTGATGATGGATTGAAACTAAAAATGGTGCCGGGTCCTGTTGTGCCAAAATACATGCACAGTCCATACAACAAGCCATTGCTCGCCTGAATAAGATTGCCGAAGGGATTGAAGCCTGTAGCTGTAGAAAAACTATGCAAATTGGTTGCAGTATTTGTAAGAGTATCAAACCGAAATAAGGTGCCGAACTGGTTTGCGCCTCCTGCCTGGCACATTCCGTAGATTTTGCCATCAGTTGCTTGCATCAGGCTACCCCTCGGGCTTTGTCCATTGCCGGTTCCGTTGAAGGTAACAAGCTTGGCGAAGGTATTATTTACTGGATTATATTTAAAGATGACGCCTGCACCTATGCTGTCGTCATAAAAAGTCATGCCATAGAGCTTCCCGTTATTTGCCTGTAGCAGTCTGCCCTTTGGATAGCTACCTGCATTTCCGGTAAAATCATGAACATTGGTAAAAACATTATTGGTGTCCAAACTAAAAATAGTCCCTTTGTTATTAGCACCACCTGTGAGAGCAACACCATAGAATTTATGATTGCTTGCATATATCAAAGTTCCATCGGGGGCATCACCCGTGATAGTATTCAAGGATTGTAATGTCTGAAATCCGCTACCATCGCCATTAATTTTAAAGATAGTTCCGAGCGTATCAGCACCACCGGCGGCTGTCATTCCCCATAACAAAGGATTTTGTGCTGTTGCACTTAAGCCAATATAGGCGAATATCGTCAGAAAAAGTAATCGTTTTTTCATAAGTAAATTTCTTAAATGGTTTAATAGTAATGAGCTTAAATTTAGTTGATGAATGCATTTGTTATTTCCGGGCATGACCGATGTATATAACAATACCCAAAACCGTACAGAGTCTTTAATTTTTCGCTGTATTTAGTTGTCTGTTTTATGAAGCAAAATTAATTATTTTTAGCTACAAATCAATACAAATTATTTTTCTTCATCTTTCACCAATTCTTCATCATACCAAAATGGCAAATCAAAAGCATAATTAAAGTTTCAACGCCTGCCTTAATTCCGGAGTGTCATTATATACCCTCCATTCAGAAATTTTATTATTGCTTATTTTTGCCGTCCAGATTGCTTTTCCATCAAGCCTTTTATCAGAACAGAGGGATTGACCTTGCATTATGACAATGTCGTCGTGGCAGATTATGCTCTCAAAAATATTTTTATAGTCAGCAAATAGGTTAAAGAAAGCATTCCATGCCTTTTCACAAGCCTGTTTTCCTTTAATTTGCGTTCCTTCTTTGTCAATAAATATATGGTCGTCAGTCATTAAATTTACAAGTTTGCGAAGGTGACGCTTATTGATACAATCATTAAATTGTAAGACAATTGTCTCGAATTCCTTGTTTTTAAAAGTCATGAGTTAGATTGAATTATGAATTATGAATTAAAATGTCTTTAACTTTGAATTTATGCCGGTTGTTTAGTTGAATGCTTAATTCGTTAATTAGGCATAGCCTTTATTAATATATTTAACTTAGGCAGAACTTGAGTTGAACGGGACTTTTTTATTTGCATTTTTCAGTTTCATTTCTTTAAATTTACACAGACATTTTTCTACAAATGAATTCATTTTTGTCTTTTCATTATTTTATTAAATGAGAATCCAATAAGTCCACCAAGGATTATGGTCATTACAGAAATGGGTATCAGCGATTCAGGTTCTTTCCAACCTATTAATATTGCAGAAGGCAACAGAACTAAAAACGCTAGTAAAATCCCTTTGATAATTGAATTGATTTTTAAGTCAACAATTGAAATTAAAAATCCGACAATTATCCACATGGAAAATGCAGAAATGTTAGCATCCCATGTTAATCCTTTACTAATCATTGGCACTATGTCAATAGTTCCTGCAACAATCCCCAAAACAATTCCAATTATAAGTTTTTTCATATTCATATCATGTTAGTTTTATCATTTTTCCGCTTGCGGATAACGCTGAACAGCCCTACTGCGTACTTTCAAAGTTTATACTTTTATTTTATGTTTTTGTTGCATGCAGCAAGGGTGTTGTTAGCAAGCGTTATTTTGTTTATTTTTTTCTATTCAAGTATTTCTCTAGGTAAAAAACAGTATTTAAAAATGTCACTTTCGTTTTATTTTTTTCTAGACTTAATTGCCTAATGCTTTTTGATCAGTCGGTTATAATTAATTTATTTGTCGTAATTGTTTTGTCGTCTTGTGTCAAATTAATAAGGTAAAGCCCACCTATTAAATTGTCTCGGTTAAAAGTAAAGGTTTGTCCGGAAATATTATCTATTTGTTTTACTGTCTGCCCGAAAATGTTGTAAACCGTGAGAGTTGCGTTATGAAATGGATTGTCGGTCTGCAAAATTGTCTCTGTGGAAAAAGGATTAGGAAAAATCTTAATTGTATTAGTGTTTCCAATATAAACAATGCTCGTAATTGGTGCAGTTGCATATCCAAGTTCCCAATAGTAGTTTAGTGAAACAGAAGGAGGTATTGGATCTACATCTCGACCGGTGTACCACATTTTATAAATTCCCCCATCATTTATAACAGATGGAAAGGAAGAAAGTGTTGCGTCCCAGCTTCCTGTTGAACCTCTTGTAAGCACTGGATTCGCAATTGATTTTGTCCAGTGTATTCCGTCTGACGAAGTGGCAAATCCAACTTGTTGATCATAATATGAATAGCTTGCACCGCCACCGTACCACATGTAATACATACCTCCCACCTTAATTACATGAGGATCTTGAACATTAATACTATCCCATGTATTTATACCCGTTGTTAAAATGGGATTGCCTGCATATTTTGTCCAGTTTATACCGTCTAGTGATGTGGCATAACCTACGCTTGTATGTCCATCTGTTCCGCTTCCATCAATAACAACATCATAACCACAATACCACATTTTGTAAATACCTGCATCTTTTATAACGGACGGTCCTTCTAGAAATCCATTATCCCATTGCGTTGAAACTCCAACTTGCATAACAGGGCTTGTATGTTTTGTCCAATTTATGCCATCAGCAGAATAGGCATATCCGATATCATATCTATAGGAATTAAAATATTGTCCGGCATACCACATTTTATATTTTTCTGTCAATGGCGCAAGACTATCAATTATTACGGATACTGTTTCTACACCAAGAGAATCCCATCCACCTATATATGAAACATCAAGAACCGGATTTCCGGCATATTTTGTCCAGTTGATACCGTCAAGTGATGTGGCATAGCAAATTCTTGATCTAAGCAGCGTATCAGTTGGATAATTAAATCCTCCAGCCGTGTACCACATTTTGTAGGTAGCACCCTCTTTTATAACCCAACAGTCACTTATTGCAATTAAATCGTTTGGGAAATTGGCTAGTACCGTATCTCTTCTAAGCACCGGATTAGTAGCGTATTTTGTCCAGTTGGTTTGTGCATTTACAATTTGGCAAAGTATAATAAGTCCGATAAGTAGTTTTATTTTCAATGTTTATTTTGTTTTTATTTTATTTGCCTATCATTTTAGCATTGGCACTAACGTTGAGCAGCCTTGCCGTGTGCTTTCAAAGTTTATACTTTTATTTTATGCTTTTGTTGCAGGCTGCATACGCAAAGATACTAATTTCGACAATTGCGCAGAACCTCATACATGAAAAATATCCTCCTGCCATTTCTCAGGATTATGTTCAATATAATGTCGAATTCTTTGATACGATGCATCATTACGAATGATGTGGTCATGAAAACGCGCGTGCCATGCAAAATAACGATTTATTTTACGGGATTCAATGGTACAAATCCGTTTATATTGATTTATAATAACGCCCAATGTTGCGGATTTCCATTTTTCGGATGCCGCATCGGTAGAGACGCCCAATTTGGGCGTCTGCACAATCCCATCATCAACAATCCCCGTAGAGACGCCCAATTTGGGCGTCTGCACAATCCCATCATCAACAATCCCCGTAGAGACGCCCAATTTGGGCGTCTCTACAATTCCATCATGTACAATTCCATCATCAACAATTCCATCACGTAAAATTCCATCCCGTTTATTAATTATGATAATTCCATGTACATGATTCGGCATCACAATATATTCGCCCAATTCAACGAATGGAAAATGGGTTGGAATTTCATTCCAAAAATGATCTGCCATTGTTCCAATTTCGGATAATTGCATTTCGGGCGTCTCCATATTTGGCGTCTCTACGATTTCCCCAAAAAAACATTCGCGGTTCTGTGTGCAGATGGTTACAAAATACATGGCATTCGAACCATAATCCCATCCTTGCAATCGTGCACTTTCTATGCGATATTTATTTTGGAATAAGGTCATCTATTGTGAATTTGAAGGTTTGTTAGTGAGAAGGAGAAACAAAGGAATACGTAATTATAATCATCGCCGCTAGGATTTGCAGATTTAAGGCAAAGATAATACTTTTTTTTTATCCAATTGAGACATAACATTTATTTTTTGAAAAACATATCCTCCTGCCATTTCTCAGGATTATGTTCAATATAATGTCGAATTCTTTGATACGATGCATCATTACGAATGATGTGGTCATGAAAACGCGCGTGCCATGCAAAATAACGATTTATTTTACGGGATTCAATG
>CAIOJS010000327.1 GCA_903858655.1 uncultured bacterium
AGTTCCTCAGGTCAGCAAAGTAGTTCCTCAGGTCAGCAAAGTAGTTCCTCAGGTCAGCAAAGTAGTTCCTCAGGTCAGCAAAGTAGTTCCTCAGGTCAGCAAAGTAGTTCCTCAGGTCAGCAGTGTAGTTCCTCAGGTCAGCAGTGTATGTCCTCTGGTCAGCAGTTTATATACATATAAACAAAAAATGTCTCAAATTTGAAGAGCCAACATGGCTGTTAGCATTTCAAATGTGAGACATTTAAGGCTCTAATTAACTCTTTAGATGATTATTGCGGAATATGAGTGACCGGACTGCTCCAATCACTGGTTCCTCTTGAATTGCTTTTAGAAATGCGAATGGACAATTCAATTCCTTTCACACAATTGATAAGGACAATTTTAAACATACTTTTAGTTTGCAACACATCTTTGTAAACCAATGGTAATACGGCAACTTCGGCTACCTGAACATTGTAGGTGAAGCTATCTTTTTTTTGTTTTCCAACCTTTTTAACGAGAAAAACTTTAACACTATGAGCAACTCTACCTTTTTCAGTCCTATCAACTACCGGTGGTTCCGGAATTGGACGTGGGACAGGTTGGCTACTCAAATCAAAACCCGAAAGACCTAATTTGTCAGGAATTCCTTTAAAAAGTCCATTTACGTATAATATTATTTTACTTAGCAATAAAAACAAAATCAAGGATTTTGTATTGCGTGTTATGGTAGCTTGCACCCCTCCGCCTTTCACCAGACCCTGAGCTGTGCTTGCTTCTTCGGAAGCAGTAGTAAGAGCTCCTTCGGTAACCGTCGGCAAAACAAATACTAATGGATGTCCAAAGACTCCCTCAAGTACCTTTGCTGCCCGGTCAATGTGTTTTTGGTGTTCATGCTCATCGGCATTCATCACCACTATTTCAACTTTTGTTGACATACTCTTTGTTTTTAGATTTCATTTAATGTAGTTGCGCCAGATTTTGCATTGATGTAATGCTAACAATGACGTTTTGTTATCAAACGTAAGAATGAGAGCTCATTGTAAATAGTTGCATACCAGAGTTAAAGAGTTAATTAGAATAAAAACCTTGTGTTTCTTCATCCGATGATGCGGCGGAAGCGTTTTTTCAGGTTGAAACAACTTGATGCGTAGTTGTTTGAGCGCAAAAGAATTAAAATCCACAAAGATTTTCGTAATCTTGGAACATTTGTTCGCTAAATCCCTTTACGTTAAAATCTCATTTATAAGAAAATAAAGGCTGTCAATAACCGAGCCACAATTGAAATTCGGACAAATGAGGTAAAATTACTGACAATTGACGAAAGGATTGAAACGGCTAAGCTTATCTTCCCATCTAAGGATAAAATTAATATTAGAACCATTAGCCCCCGAATAGCAGCCGCAGTTGGAGCAATCCAAATACTCGCAACCACGAATTTGTTCCAATGCAGCATTGAAATGCAGCACTTCGGTTTTCCAATAGCATTTGTCATCTGTATGATTAGCTTCTTCGAACCAATTGAGTGCATTGTGGCTTAGCAACAAATGATTCGGATATTTCTTTTTTAAAATTCGTAGCTTGGCAATTATCTCTTTACGAGTGTCCGGACTGATATACATGGCATCCTCGGGACCCTGTTTGCTGGAGTAAATGTCGAAGCCTACACCGATAAAATTGTTCTCGACTGCCAATTTCAATACATCTTCAATATATGTATGATTGTCATTGGTGATGGTCATGCTGATGACCACACGGCTGTTGCCTGCATAATTTTGTAACACTTTTTGAAAAACGCCCTCTCCTCGGATGCTATCGTTGATGCTTTGGCTTCCATCCAACGACAGTATGATGCGATCGCGATATTCATCAGGCACTTTCAGGATGCCATTGGTGCAAACATCCACATAAGGAAAGATAGTTATTGCCTTCAAAATAATATCTTTTCGCAAGGTGGGTTCGCCACCAAACAACAATACACTTCGAATGCCCGAACGATAAAGAGCCCGAAACTTTTGCTCCCATTCCGCTAAGGAAAGCCTGAAAGATTGATGCGGATTATCTGCTTTGAAATAATAGCAATGCTTGCATCGCAAATTACATTCGCTTGTAAGTTCGAAGGTGGCAATATACTTTCTTTTGGTCAGCAACCGTCTCAACTGATAATAGGAGAAGTGATAAAAACGCTTTGTTTTATACCATTTTGTTCCGTGCCATTGTTTTAAGTAGAAAAGTATTTGCATGTATTGCCTAGTATTAAAGATTATGAAACGCCTAAACCTAAAAAACATTGCATCAGGCAGCCGCATCAATGTGCCAGTTTATGGATGTTGCATCAGCATTTGCTTGCCAAAATACCGATTTGCTTTGTCTGCATCTCCTTTTTGTTGATAGGCAATCCCAAGCACTTTTAGGCAGGTGGCATCCGTAGAATCTATTGCCAAAGCCTGGCTTGCATACGTAATAGCAGCGTCGAAGAGCTTCAGATTCAGATAAGCGATACCTTTCACCAACAGCGCCTTCTCGTTTCGTGCATCATAACTCAAAACTTGATTACACTCGGCAAGGGCATCCTGGTTTCTGCCCTGTTTTAAATACACATCGGCTTTATTGATACGAGCATCGGTGTAGTGCGGATTGCATTTCAGCGATAAATCAAACATTTGCAAAGCCTTGTCATACCTATCTGTTTTAGTATAAAGCAATCCTAAATTGCTATACGATTCAGGGTCGGGAGTTGTGTAGTATTTAATCGCCAATTCGTAATTCGTAATGGCATTCTGTAGGTCGGCTTTATAGAAATAGGCTTTCGCCAGAAACTTATACGTAAAAGCATTGGCATGAAGAGATATAGACGTAGTAAACTCTTGAATCACTGTATCCAAAAGCTGCTGAGGTTCATTTTTATTCCCCGTCTGCTGAAAAAATTTATCGTAAAGAACAAGCCCATAATTATAATGTGAACGAGCACTGTTAGGAACCACCTTCACATCGTGACGAAATAGCGTCTCATTATTTTTCCACACAGGGTTTCGCGAAATAGTTTGCAACGAATACGCCCCACATAATAACACCACCACACTAAGTGCTTTTTTATGGGTGGAAAGGAGTTGCATAAGGCTGTTGAACGATTTATGTTCCAAAGAGGTTTTAGTCAGTTTCCAGAGTAACAATACCAATATCAGGCAAAACCCTAGCGATGGGATAAACAGAAAACGCTCTGCCATAGTCCATCGTATCAGTATAAAGATATTACTCACCGGAGCCAGCGTAATCAAATAAAACAAGATGCCAAACGCAATAGGATTTTTTTTCTTTATAGTGAAAAGGGCATACACTAACAAAGCACTATGAATGAGTATGGAACTGATTACACTAAGGCTTGTTATAGATAAATTGGGGATTTGCGCAATAGAATAGTCGTAGGAAAATGAATGTGGGATGATCAGTAACAGGATATATTTTAACAAGATATAAAAGGCAGTTGCTTCTCTACCGATAAAATTGGGCGCAGCATACAGGGAATTCAGATACGAAAGATTGTCATTGGCAGCGGTAACATTCTCGAAGATGTTAGCTCGAATAAGAAAGAACAACACACTCACGGCAAGCAATGAAACAGAAACGATAGCGAGCTTTTTTAACGGAATTGGCGTAAAGAAATACAGAGTGAGGGGCACGATTATCAAAAAGGTGATACCTGTTTCTTTAGATAGAAGAGAAATAAAAAAACAAAGGAGCGCCACGCTGAAATTGAGGATAGAATTTCTTTCAAGATAGCGTATAAACAGATAAATAGAACATAACGCAAACAGAAAGCATAGAATCTCATCCAGGCTTTTGATGTTGTTCACCACTTCGGTATGTATGGGATGGGCGGCAAACAGTAAGGCAACACAAAAGGGCACCAACGGCGTATAATTCTTGAACAATTTACAAAGCACCCTGAACAACAACCAACAGCTAAGCGCATAAACCAAAACACTAAACAGATGAAATGCGTGGGGATTGTTAGGGAAAAACTGCCAAATGATAGCAAACACCACCATAGAGGCAGGACGATACTCAAAGGTTCTGCTATTCTCGTTTTCCTGAGCACCAAATAAACGGTCGTTTGCAAGTATTGCCGGAATGCCTTTCACGCCTTGCTCCACCAGTTTGTTGCCTTTTAACACAGCAAAATCATCTAGCGCATAATCAAACGAAAGGCTTTGGGCATATAAGCAAAAAGCAACGATAGCGATGATGAATCCCAACGTATGTTTTAGTTTTCGGTCTTTAGTATGAGATAAGACTGAACTATTTTTTGGTTCTTTCATGCGGTATAGTTCATTATCTTTAACAGGTATTATTTTGATTTATAAGGGTGAAAATCTAGTTTCCATTCTGCAAAATGTTTAGCTTATCGGTGCATTGATTGGCGTGCATCACATCGCCAATATTCTGATAGGCAGTTTTAAGCACCTGCAAACACTCAACATTCATGGGGTCAATTTGCAATCCCATATTCAAGTTTTCTATGGCTTTGTCATATTGTTTCAAATTCGAATAAGCATAACCCTTGTTCAAGTAAGCTAAAACTTCTTTAGGATTTACTGTAAGCTGTTTGTCGCATACGATAAGGGCTTCCTCATTTTTCCCTTGACTCAAATAGGTAAAACATTTCTTGGTATAGGCATCTGTATAAGTTGGATAATGCTCTATTGACGAATCAAGTATGCTGATAGCCTTATCATATTGACCCTGTTTGCAATATAACAAGCCCAAATCACAAAACACACTGGAGGGGGCAGCGGGTTGAAACAGAGGAATAGCGGCTTCATAGTTCTTGATAGCAATAGTATAGTTTTCATTTGCGGCTGTCAAATCACCTAGGGAATACTTGTACTCACCCAAATAGTTATAAGCAACTCCCAAGTTGGAGTAGGCGCTTGATAATTTGGGATAAATAGACAGTGCCTTTTCAAACTCAAGGATGGCATCGCCAAGCATGGCTTTCTGTTTTTCTATATCTTTTTCGGCAGGGCAAAGGGTGTACATAATATCCGACCCATAGTTGAGATGGGCGAAAGCGTTGTTTGGAACGATCTTGACATCATGGCTAAATAGCGTGGTATTATCTTTCCAGTCGGGGTTTCGCTCTATGGTTTTAAAAGAGTAAAGACCTACTAGAACATATACTATTGCCATTAACCCCACATTCATCTTCATCATTTGACCCAATGTCTTGAATTTGCTTTTAACGATTTCTGTTTTTGTGACTCGTAACAACAAAAGGGCTAGTATCATGCTAAATCCCAAGGATGGCATAAAGAGAAATCGTTCGCCCATCGTCCAGGGGATGGTCAGGAATATGTTAGAGACAGGAGCAAGAGTAATTAAATAAAATAATATAGCGAAAGCAAAGATATCTTTTTTCCATATTTTAATAAGGGCATAAATTCCCATAGCAAAATAGATAAGCAAACCTACAAAAGCACCCGGACTAGACATTTGCTGAATAGGTATCTGTGCTATAGAATAATCATAAGAGAGTTGGTAAGGGAAAATCAATAGCCATAGATAACGAAGTAATATATAGAATGCCGTTGCTTTTTGGCTGGCAAAGTCAGGAGCTGCAAGTATGGAATTAAAGTCGGGAGAGAGCAAATCTTTCACCCTGTCGGCAGGAATGGCTTTCAACACTTCATAGCGTATAAACAGAAAGACAAGTGTTACTCCGACAAGTGTTCCTGCAATAGTCAAAATCTTTTTATAGGTAGCTTTCGAAAATACGAATAGAATTAAGGGTGTTAGAATTAAAAAGGTTATAGTAGTTTCTTTGGACAATAGTGCCAGAAAAAAACACAGACATGCGAGTATGAATTTTGTAATGGTTGCTTTTTCGATATATTTAATAAATAATAGCACAGAGAGCAGATTCAATAGGAAACACAACAAATCATCCATACTTTTTATATTATCAACCACTTCGGTATGTATGGGATGTGCCACAAAAATCAAAGCACATATAAATGGAAATAGCAGGTTCCAATCTTTAAATAGTTTGCAAAGAACCAGAAATAGAACCCAGCACATCAAGGCAAATACTACTATATGGAACAGATGATAAAAATGGGGATTGTTAGGCATTACTTGCCATTCCATGGCTAGCACTATCATCGGTAATGGACGATAACCTGCGGCTCGTGCCGACTCTTCATTCATGCCATAGAGTGCATCCGTTCGTAACAGCGTAGGGATGGCAGCAAATCCTTTCTTAACCACACTATTATCTTTAACAATATTGGTGTCGTCTAGGGTATAATTGAATGATATGCTTTGGGCATACAAAGCTAAGGCAAAAGCAATGATAATGATGCCCATTACATTCTTTAACTTACGAGTGGATGCCGCGTCGGCAGGTAATTTGATTGTTTTCTTCTTCATGGTTTTTATGTATTCGAACACTGCTTTTGGCTGTCAAAGATACAATATTCTGAAAAACTTCAGAGGATAAATTTTTATTTTTATGATTTTAGACACTAAATGTCTTCCATAAAACATACAAAAATATCAAACCGCAAACGAAATAGATAGCACGATAGGCGGAACGATATTTCATTCTGCTTTTGATTCCATTCTCGATTTGACGGTAATAATAAAAAAAGATAAATGAGTGCACTAAGAATCCGATTATAAAAATAATGAAGACTCGCGGCAATCCAATTCCATATAACAAAACGGCTCCCAAATACAAGTGTGCAACAGCAAAAAGACTAAACGAAACTATTTCGATGGATTTATATCCCCAAGTCACTGCGCTTGTCTTGATGTTGTTTTTCAAGTCAACTTCATAATCAATCACCTCATGATGCAAATGACCGGCAGCAGCCATCATAGCAAAATATACAGAAATCGCGATGGAGTTAGCGCTAATGGGATTAAAAAACATATATGCAAAATTAAACAAAAGCACTTCAACAAAAAAATGTATTACAGTGCCAACTATGGGCAGATGTTTGCCAAAGCCCGGCACAGAATATAAAAAGCATAGGATGAAGGTTACAACGTGTAGTATAATTACTTTAGGGAAAAAGATAATGCACAAGCAGACAGAAATCGCATACAGCAGTACCGTTAAAATCAAATAATAATTCCCGGAATAGGACCCCAATGGTTTTAAACGAGGGTTGATTTTGTCATGTTTGTTACCAAACAGTGCATTGGACGTGAATACCGATAACATCAATGTATAGGAAACAACAAAAAGCAATACGATTTGCTGCCATTGAAATGTTGTGGCATGCAAAAATGAGTAGGCGCCACCGATGAATACAAAACCTGTAATTATTAATGCTTCAGCGGCACGTAAAGACTTGGCAACTTTAATGATTTGTTGTACAAACATTGTGATAGCATAAAGATAAAAAGCAAAAATCTACTCTATGGTATAAAAAATAATAATAGCGCATTATTACTTCAACAAAATCTTATCCAATATCCTAGCCGATTTAAACTCCAATTTGCCTTTATCATTCAAGGCTTGGATAAGATTCAAGGTGTATCTCACTACGAGATATTCTCCTTCAAAATTAATCTTTTCGGCGTCATCCACGGCTTTGTGATAATCGGGATGCAAACCTGTGTGGATAAAGATAGCGGGGACTCCGTGTTGATTAAAGGGGGTATGGTCGGAGCCGCCTATACCGGTGCTTATCTTTTTGATTTTTAATCCTAGCCTTTCCGTTTTGGCAATCACAGTATGCCAAGTAGGGGAGGTGCCTGTGCCATATATTTTAATGTTTTTTGCCGCATCCAAACGTCCAATCATATCCAAATCTATCATATAATTGAGTTTTGCTTTGGTAGCGTCGTTGCTTTTCACGAAAAATGCCGAGCCAAACAAACCCTTTTCTTCTCCCGAAAAAGCCAGGAAGATATAGTTGTTGTTTTTGAATTGAGACGATTTCAACATACGTGCTAATTCTAACACTCCCGACACACCGCTGGCATTATCATCAGCACCATTGTGCACTTCGAAAACTTCCGGATCACGCGAATCGAAAAAGCCCATACCCAAATGGTCGTAATGTGCCCCAATCACCACCGTGGTCGGCGCGTTATTGTTGATATATCCGCCCACATTATGCCCTTTGCGTTGCCCTGAACGGTTGATGACTACTTTCATGCTGGCATTGCCGGGGGTTTTCGTGTTTATCCACTTTGCATTTTGCACATACACAACAGGAACGCTGAGAAAGGTGTTGTAAAAGGAAGGATCTTTCATCGGATTGCCGTAGCTTGTGTCGGATGAAAAAAAGATGACCGCTTTGGCGCCTCTTTGTATGGCACGTTCCACCCGAACCACTTTTTGAGAACTGTCCCAAATCATTTTGTTTTTGCTGAGCGCAGCAGGAATTGCCAAATCGAGCAATACGATTTTCCCTGTCACATCGCCGCAGTTTTTATAGTCGTTGATGGCAGGCTCATCGCAAACAATGCCATTGCCTGCAAAAACGATGTCGCCACTGGCTGCCATGTTTGCCGAAAATCCTAAAGGATAATAATCGTTATACAACAACAGATTGTGTCCGTTAATCTCCAACGTAGTGCCTAAATCCACAAAAGCTTTGTCTTTGAACGTGAATGTTTGGAAATAAGACGTGTCGAACAAGGGTGCTATCCCCATTTTGCGGAATTCCGATTCAATATATTTGCGCGCCATCCATTCGCCGGGCGTTCCTGTTTCTCTACCTATCAACGAATCGGAAGCCAACATACGGATGTCGGCTGCTATACGTTTGGCGGCAGCATCATCGGCAGTGGTGAAGTTTTGTGCATGAACATACGACAACATCATGCTCAAAACAAGCAATAGCACGGAAGTGATTTTTTTCATCGGTATAAAGTTTTGTGTAAAAAAACGTCCGAAAGTATCGGCTTTCGGACGCTCAAAATTGTTTGATATTTCTTATAAACCCAACGCTTCACGTCCTTGATCGAACACCACATCTTTCGGGATGTTTGCCGATTTCAAACCGTCGAGTTCTTTTTGCAATTGAGGATTGACAGTGGCATTTTCCTTGAGATATTTCACCGCGCCGGCATAATCGCCATTGCCTTGCAACACCAAAATGGTGTCTGCCCATTGGTTCACGGCTTCTTTCATTTTGTCGAAATTCACCAAATACACCCCTTTGTCCGAACGAGAGAAAGCGCCTGCCTTTTCAAAGAAATTAAAGCACATCATATTGGCTTTGCCATGAGCACTCGCAGCTCCAAAACGAACCGAACGGAAAATGCCTGCCATAAACGTCACATAACAATCCTCGGGTGTCAAATCTTTCACCTCGCCTTTTTCAATAAGCTTGGTCACCATAAACAATCCCAAGATATCCGCTTTAGCTTCTTCGAAAGCCGAATAGGTATCTTTCAGCGCATCACGAACGCTGCCTTTGCCTGTGATGGTGTTTTTTATGCCCAAACCATGCGCCACTTCATGAAACATCACATTGTTGAAGAAGGCATCGAATTTCACATTTTTCAATTGCGCAGGGTCGGTGAGTTTTTGTGCTATGGGCATCATGATATTGTCGAACTTGGCTTTCATGGTGTTTTTCAACTGCAAACGGCGCGAACCTTTTTTCAACTGCACTTGTTCGTCGTTGGGCAGGTTGATGGCAATGGTTTTGCTGCCTGCATTGCAATCGCCTGCATAATAAATAGCGTCATACACACCCAAATCGGAAGAAGTGCCCGGGACTTCTTTTTTGTATTTGGCATCCACAGGCAGTTGTTTTTGCAAATCGGGAAGCTGCGCTATGAACTTATCGAGTTTTTTGCTCCAATCCATATCCTTCACCAACACAAAAGCTTCGAAAGCCGCTTTGTATTCAAACAAAGCATCTTCATAATTTTCAATAGGTCCGACGACCATATCAATATGATTGGTTTTCATGTCCATCCAAGCCATATCGCTCGGTTGATAATTGCTCGTGAGCAAGGCTTCGGCACGCAGATTGAAATAGGTTTTCAAGCCCGCATCTTCCGAAAGTTCAGCAGCTTTCTTTAGCAAATCAGCCGCTTTGGTCAATTGTTCTTTATATTGATCGTGATACCAAATCACTTCCAAATTGTTCCTATCATCGCGACGCAACACCGTGTAGAGACTTTTCTTATCTTTACCGTCAAATTTCTCGAACTCCTCTTTGGTTATATCCTTGGGATAATAATTGGCTCCCAAAGGTTTCTTGCCGTATTTGGCAATGAACGCAGCATTGTCTTCGAGCCTGTCCCACGGACCATAATTGATGATAGCAAATTGTTTGGCAAAATTATTTTGCGTTTCGGCATCATCTTTCAAACTATCCAACAGGGGTTTTTTGTCCCCAAAGGTTTGCAGCCAATAGAGCTCGTCCATAATTTTGGCAACATCTATCAGCACCAACACCAATTGTTTTTCTTTGTCGTTCAGTTTGCTCATGTCGGTGGTGAGTTTCACCCTGACATATTCATTCACTTTCGATTGCATAATAGAATCTTCTTTGGTTAATTTGTTTTTGTTTTCTTTTTTATTCGCGCCGCAGCCTTGCATCAGGATGACGGCAAAGGCGATGAGGCTCACTACGAGTGTAAATTTTTTCATGGCTACAGGTTTTTGTTTTACATACTTTTTAAAAACACTTATTTTGATTTATTATTTTATAGGATGATAGATTTGCGGAATTTTCTTGTGTTTGTAACTGTCATTTTTGAAAATGCAAATTTACATAATTTCTACAGAACTGAAATTATTTATTTTATTGATGTATGATGAAAATTCTTTAAGCCATGCAGAATGCTTTAATTGTTGCGAATGTTCAAAACATTTCTTCGCAGTCGGAGCTTTTTGATATTCCCCGGAACAGTTTTGATGTTCGCCGCAGGCAATTTGTTTGGGTAAAAAACAAATTCGTTGTTCAATGGCACATACATAATGTTCCCCGAAACATTTTAGGCGCGCCCCGGAAGCTCCAGGGTGTGCCCCGAAAACTTCAGGGCGTACCAAGGCGGTTTTTAATCACTTTTAGCTATGTGCTTATACCCCCCAAAAACCTGTTTCCTATGCCTCGAAAGTTCCGGGGAGCACCCCAGCAGTTCCGGGGAGCACCCCAGAGGTTCCGTGGAACATCATCTATGTGTCGGGGAACATTAAATTTGTGCAGGGGTTCATCAAAAAAATTGCAGGGAACAAAACGATTGTTCTGGGGAGCAATCCGATTTTTTATCAGCTATAAAAAACACTAAAATCTTTAACTCCGACATTGTGTTGCGCGATTTTAACATTTTTTAAGAATTATTTTTTTATTCATATTTTCTCAAATTATTACTTTTGCAAAAGTAAAACCATAGATTTTTTTAAATTAAATATAAATCATTAATAATTAGCGCTTATGACAGATTTTATAGGACATTCAGATGCAGACTTCGATGCATGGCAAGAAAATTTCGTTATTAAAGTTAACCTTTATAAGGCGACTTGGGGGCTTTCCGCCGATGCCCTTACCGAATGGACATTTCTCACCGTTACAGCCGGAGATAAAAAGGCTGAATGGGTTCTTCGTTGGGCAACAGTGAAATCCGGCGAGTTTACTCACTCGGATGTTGTGTTTAAAAATTCCGCACGTCACTCTTACGAAAGCGGTGATATCAACAATCCTGAAGATACCAGTCTGAGAATGTTTATCAATCGCTATATCCGCTATAATCCTTTGGTATCTGACGGACAAAAAGCCGATATTGGGATTACGATTCCTTCTGAACAAAGGACACCGGCTCCAGGTGTTGATGGAAGCAATGTTATGAGAGAAGTTGCAGGTCAGCTTTTGAAAAATGAACATCTGTTTCAGCTTAGTCAGGTGAACACTCCCGGAGTTAAAAGCTTGGCAAAGGGAACAGGAGTTGATGGGATTGAAATCTTTATTGCTATTACACCCATCACCGTAACAGTTTCCCCTGCTGCTAAAGAGTATGCATTTGATGGCGAATCAAAAGGCGGCTATTACAAACGCCAGTTTGATGATGGACAAGAAGAATTGAAAGCATGGTATAAAGCCCGCAAACGTTTTAAAGGCAGAACCAAAACCTGGGGACCCTTCAGCAAACCTTGGTGGGGAGTCATCTCATAATCTTGTTTTTTTAGATAATTAAAACACACTTCTACCTAATAAACTTCCGAAGATGAAAATAATTCTTCGGAAGTTTTTTTTTTATTCGTATCTTTGCTGAAGTTTTCGGAATTTTGGAATAATATATTTTTCTCCCGTTCGTCGGTAGGATATGCCTTCTGCGGATATATCTTTATAGGCTCTGCCTATTACCTTGATGGGAATCTATTTTTATTCCACAATTATTTTCCCGCTAATGTGTTGCGATTCCGTTTGTATCTGATAGATATACAACCCTGAAGACAAATTGCCTTTGCTGAAGGTAAGGAGTTTGGAATTCAGGACAGATTGTTTCCAAACGATATTGCCCAACACATCGCTGACGCATATCATGGCATTGGCGGGTGTTTCGCGAAATTCAAAATTCACATCATTGCTTGTTGGATTGGGATAAACGGATAGCAAGGGAACAGGCGTGTCTAGATTTGTCCCCCCGGGCGTACATGGAAAAACTAGATAGGTGATACCACTGCTAATGGTGCCTGTGTTTAAATTGAAGGGTCCGCCATTGGATATGTCATAAAAATTAAAAGTCCCCAACATAACTCCTGCATTTGTGGAGCCTTGTCCCACGCAAAAATTTCCGTTATAGCCTTCAATAGTATCTCTATTATAGAAATTTCCATGAATATAAACCGAACCTTCGTTTTCGAAATAGGCTACATGATTCGTGCTATCCACATTGGAAAAATCGTTGTCCGTATTTAATGTACCTATGGTGTCATTGTAATAATAACCTTTATTGGAAGCATCCGCAGCACCCACCATAAAACCATAATTATAAAATTCACCAACGTTGGTAAAATCTGTAAAGGTGATAGAATTATAATTTTCTGTCAGGAAGTCGGAATAGAAATTATGGAATGTGGCGGAGTTGTTGTTATAAAAGACATCCAAATTCAATAGGTCGGTGGCGTTAAAAATACCGTCGTTCTCCAAAGTGTCATTCACACTGACAGCTAAGGCATCCACGCTTCCCGGAACATCATTATAAAAATAAGATTGGATAAACAAACTATCCACTTGTGTTATGCTGCCGGAGTTCCATGTATAAGAACCACTGTAAAATGCCGAATAAATCAAGCACGAATCATTGTTGGTGAAATCGCCACCAAAAAATCCAACGCGACTGATTTTCATCTTACCATTATTAGTAACCGTTCCACTATTCATGGCTAATTTTCTGCCTGCGACGCTTTCTCTCAAAACGCCATTCGGACCAATAGTGATAGAACCGCCGTTTAAGGCGAAATCATTGTCTAAAACCACATTGTGATTTATGGTAATAGTGTATGCGGCAGTGGGGATGCAGGTGCAATTCCATGTGGTAGGATTATACCAATTTCCATTGGCAACGGAAGTGGCAGTTTGGCTCCATGCAAGGCTTGTTAGGCACAAAAAGAGACTTAAAAAGAGGAAATACTTTTTCATAAAAATAGTTTTTAGTTTGAAAATAATGGCAAAGATAGTCAAAATAATTGAAAATAGCTATGTAGTATGTTTTTTTTTATCGCGTTTCCGCATGCGCATATTGAGCATCTCCACCAAAAGCGAAAACAATACAGCAAAATAGATGTAACCTTTGGGCACATCATAATGCATAGCGTCCATAATGAGCATAAAGCCAATGAGGATTAAAAATGATAATGCCAACACCTGCAAGGTGGGATGTTTGTTGATGAAACGACTGATGTATCCCGAAAAAAACATCATAATAAACATCGAAATGATGACAGCAATAATCATAAGTACAACATTTTTGGTCAAACCAATAGCTGTGAGGATAGAATCGAAGGAAAAAATAATATCCAACACCACGATTTGCAATATCGCAGCAGATAATTTGTTGGTCCGACTTTCTTTTTTATGATGCTCGATGCCTTCAATCTTTTGATGCATTTCAGAAGTACTTTTGGCAATCAAAAAGATACCGCCTGCCAATAAAATCAAATCTCGAACACTTACGGGAAAATTGATTCCTGCATTTTGGAGCGAAAACAAAGGTTGAGAAAGACCGATAATATGTGTGATCAATAATAAAAGTCCAACTCTAAAAACCATAGCAAGTGCCAAACCGGTATTGCGGCTAGTGCGTTGCTTATTTTCAGGTAGTTTTCCGGTGACTATCGAAATGAATATAATGTTGTCAATACCCAAAACAATTTCCAGAAAAGTTAGCGTTAAAAGCGCAATCCACGTTTCGCCATGCAGAAATATATCCATAGAGATTTTTTTTGCAAAAGTACAATACCTTTTTTAAGTAACGAAATTTATTTTCTCTGCTTTTAGTTTTCTGTATTTCCGAAAGAAAAACAAGAATGATGACATTTTGCAAAAATATTTTTGATAAATGTCATTGTTTTAAAAAAACTTCAATATCTTTGTGCCGATTATTTTTTGACAACTATTTATTTAAACTAACTATAATTCAAAACGATATGAAACGTAAATTATTGATAAGAGATGTAACGTTGCGCGATGGGCAACAATCTTTGTTTGCAACACGTATGACGCAACACCAAGTGGAGCGGGTGCTTCCTTTGTTTAAGGAAGCTAATTTTTATGCTATGGAAGTATGGGGCGGAGCCGTTCCCGACTCAATTATGCGCTATTTGGATGAAAATCCATGGGAACGCTTGGAAAGTATTAAAGCCGCTATGGGCGAATCTTCTAAGCTCACGGCACTGTCGCGTGGACGAAATTTATTTGGCTATAACCCCTATCCCGAAGAAGTTATTGAGGGGTTTAATCGTAATGCTATCAAGTCAGGGATTGGCATTATGCGTATTTTTGATGCTTTGAACGATGTTGATAATGTGAAATCAAGCATCAAATATGTGAAAGAAAATGGTGGTATTGCTGATGCTACGGTTTGTTATACAGTGGATCCACATTTTCATACCAAAGAGCGTATCATAGCGCTTTTGCATGCCAAACTATTGCCGCATCATATTTTTACTGATGAATATTTTGTGAACAAAGCCTTAGAAATGGAAGCTTTGGGAGCGGATATGATTACGCTGAAAGATATGGCAGGATTGATTCCCCCTATTCGTGCCGGGCGCATCATAGGTTTACTCAAAAAGAATCTGCTAATTCCGGTTGACTTTCACACGCATTGCACACCGGGTTATGGTTTGGCTTCGTCCTTGATGGCTATCATGCATGGGGTGGATATTATTGACACCGCTATTATGAATTTCGCAGGCGGACCTGCAGCCCCTGCTTTCGAACTGATTCAGATATTTTGCAACAAATTGAAAATCGAAACTGGTGTGAATCTCAACGCTGTGGTTCAAATCAATCGTCACTTGAAAGATATTCGTAAAGAATTGGCTGAGGTGGATAGCTATAAAATGTTTCCGCGAGAGTTTGATATCACAAAAGATAAGTTGCCGAAAGATATTGAAGCACTATTTGATGCAGCGATTGTGTTTGCAAAAAAAGGGAAACAGGACGATTTGATTAGTGTATGTCAAAAAATTGAACGCTATTTTAATTTCCCTGAACCCGATGAAGAAGTGAAGTTTGCCGAAATCCCAGGAGGAATGTACACCAATATGCTTGCGCAACTCAAAGGGTTGAAATTGGAAAAACTTTTACCTCGTGTTCTCGAAATCATTCCGAGTGTAAGACTTGCTTCAGGATGTCCTCCATTGGTAACACCAACGAGTCAAATTGTAGGTGTTCAGGCGGTGAATTGTGTAATTGATGAAAATAAGAATCAACCATTTTATACAACAAAAAGCATACAATTTGTCAATCTGGTCAAAGGGCAATACGGTCACACTCCTATACCTATTGATGAAGAGTTTCGATATAAGATTTCCGGTGTAAGAGAAGAAACTCCTTATGATACGGGAAAATATAAGAAACAAGATAATCCCACTTTTCATGAATATGGAAATGTGAAACTGGCTCAAAACGCTAAAGAAGAGTTGTTATTGGAACTATTTCCTGCTGTTGCAAGCGAATATCTAAAAAACAAAATTATCAATAAATATCTTGATGAGATTCACCGAATAGAAGATGAAAAGCGCCAAAAACATTTAAAAGAGAAAGAAGCTTATGAAAGCCTAAGCAAAAACGAAAAAGAAAAACTTTTGATGGAAGGCTTATATAAATTCTAATTTCACTAGTCTGAAATTAGAATCCATCAGCGCTTAAAACGGTTGAATAGTTCACTTTGCTCTTTTTGCAATGTGAACTATTTTATGAGTACGACACTGCCTTTATAGGCATGAAACTTTCGATTGATGTCATAGAAAGATATCAGCCATGAGTAAACACCTTCAACAGGTGCTTTGCCACCCACTTTGCCATTCCATCCTTTTTCCATATCTACGGTGTTGAAAACTTGTTTGCCCCAACGGTCATAGATGTGCATCTGAAAGGTTGCAAGCCGAATGCCTTCTCCCCTTGGAGCAAAGTTTTGATTTTTACCATCATCGTTAGGTGTAAATGCGTTGGGGACGTAAAAGGCGAAATTAGGTTCAATATACACTTGACGTATGGTGGTATCCGAGCATCCATAATCTGAGAAAACAATCAGAATGGGATGATAATATCCTGTATCAGCATAAATATGCGTAGGGTTTTGCAAGGAGGATGTGTTGCCAATAATATTATTATCATCAAAGTTCCAATTCCAAACATCTGCTCCAACAGATTGGTCAGTAAACCACACTAATCCTTCTAATTCGTTCACAATATTAGGTGTAGCAGAGAAGTCAGCCGATGGAATGGGATGCGTCACAATATAATCATTGTAAGTGAGCGATGTTTTGCAGCCATCTACACTAATTACCGATAATGTGACATCATAGACGCCGGCATTCTCAAAATAATGTATTGGATTTTGAACGTAAGAGTAGTCACCATAAGTAATATTGTTTCCGAAAGTCCAATACCACTGGTTGACAGCAGGAGTGGTGAGGTCAGTAAAATGCACTTCCAGCCCTTGGCAGCCTTCACGGATGTCTGCCGTGAAATCAACTGTAGGCAAAGGGCTAAATACTAATGTATATTCCGCAGTACTGATACAACCGTTATTGTCTGCCACCACAGTATAGGTAGTTGTTGTATTGGGAAATGCGTGTGTTATTTGTCCACTAGCGGATAAGAGAGAAGTGTTAGGCGTCCACGTAAAAGTTTGTGCTGTTCCGGTAGCCAACATAGCAGTAAGCGTGCTAGTATCTCCAGGGCAAATTGCCGGTGGGGATGCTGTTATAGACATTTGTGGTCCTGTGACAAGGTTAACAGTGACCATAGTGCTACCAGTGCAGCCGTTAGCATTTCCTTCAACAGTGTAGGTGGTTGTTACTAATGGAGAGGCAATGACACTTGAGCCAGTATCAGACGAAAGGGTTGCAGCCGGACTCCATAAATAGGTGTCAGCACCTGAAGCGCTTATTGTACCGGAAGTGCCGATACAAATGTTTATGGATGGTGCAAATAATTGCAAATTTGGATTCATCATAACAGTAACAGTGGTGCTTCCCATACAGCCGCTTAAATCTGTTCCAACAACGGTATAGGTCGTTTGAGCAGGAGGCGATGCAGTGACAGTAGCTCCGGTACTTGCAGAAAGGGTTGCTGTGGGACTCCAAACGTAGGTAGCTGCACCGCTAGCGGTAAGAGCAATTGGAGCGCCGGGGCAGGTAGTTGGATTGGCAGGCGTTACAGAAATTGGTAAATTAGCGCTTATGGCTACGGTAACTGTTGTAGTACCCGTGCAGCCGCTTATGGCAGTGCCAACCACCGAATAAGTTGTTTGTACAAGAGGAGTAGCCGAAACCGTTGCTCCTGTTCCTGCTGAAAGTGTAGCCGTTGGACTCCAAACATAAGTGTCTCCCCCACTTGCAGTAAGAGATATGGGCATGCCCGGGCAGGTGCTTGGATTGGCAGGAGTTACCGTGATTGGAATATTAGGACTGATTCCAACTGTAACTGTGGCGCTACCTGTACATCCGCCTATGCCTGTACCAACAACGGTGTAAGTTGTTTGGACTGTGGGCGTCGCAGCAACTGTTGTTCCTGTTCCAGCCGAAAGCGTTGCCGTTGGACTCCAAACGTAGGTACTAGCACCGGCAGCAGTCAGATTTATGGGAGCACCGGGACAGGTAGTCGGGTTGGTAGGAGTTACACTTATAGTCAAGTTTGAATTAATTGAAACTGTCACGGTTGTACTACCGGTACAGCCTGTTGACGACCCTGTGACGGTATAAGTTGTTTGAACTGTGGGCGAAGCCGTAACAGTGGCTCCCGTTCCGGAAGAAAGTGTTGCACTTGGAGTCCAAGCATAGGTTGTTCCTCCACTCGCTGTTATGCTTACAGATCCACCAAGGCAAATGGAAGGTGTTGCAGGATTCACAGTAATATTTAAGTTCGGACTAATATTGACGAGAATAGATCCTGTGGCGGAACAACCATTGGCATCGGTTCCTGTGACGGTATAGGTAGTGGGAACTGTCGGGGAGACTGTCGTCGTTGCTCCTGTTGTGCTATTACTCCAATTATAAGTGGCTGTGCCTGTACTACAATTTCCCGTTAAGGTAATTGGTGCCCCCGGGCACGTAGTTGGATTGGCGGGAGTGATAGTGATGGTGGGGTTTGGATTGACCGTGACGGTGCAAGTTGTGGGCGGGCTTGTCTGCCCCCCAACAGTTATTGTCAAAGTATAAGTTCCTGCCATAGCAGGAGTCGCCCCAGGTCTTGTGGCATTCATCACATTGGACGTCCAACCCCCGGGACCGGTCCAATTATAGGTGGCACCAGCAGTAGGATTGTTGACGGTTAATTGTATAGTTTGCCCAACACAGACCACATCCCCCGTAATTGGTGGAGCCATAATTCCGCAGTCTGTGGCTCCGGAACCTCCCGTTTGAGAAAAAATAAAATCGGACTGTGCATTTGAATAATTCGTAATAAGTAAGATATAAACCTGTCCTACTTGAGCATTTGGAATATTACAATCCTCTTGCCCTGCAGTTGAATAACTGCAATCCACGTAGGAGTTACTAGTCATTAGATTGGTGGCACATCCAGCACTTAGCGATGTGAAAGGTCCCCAACAAATAAAATCAATGTCATATCCACTGTTACTTGCCATATGAATATCAATATTGCCAGCCGTGCCAACTTGCATCCAATACCAAGCAGGATTGGGAGATGAACCCAAACAACCGACAGCACCTAAATTTGGAACGTTTACACTTGCAGGATATTGATACGTCTGACCCGTGCAAAACGGATCCGCTCCACCACAATCAGGACCTTGAGCATTGGCAAAAACTACGGCAAACAAAACGATTAAGGTGAGTATTAGTTTTTTCATATGATGATGTTTTATTTCAGGGGAATTATTAATATTGAATTTCAGAAAAGGTATAAGTGTCATTAAAAAAAGTAATTGTCCATGTAATTTACATATAACGCCCTTTTTATACAAACAATTGGGAATAATAGATAATAATTTTTAATAAGGACAAATATTAAATTGAATTGGTTGCAAAGGTATTCATTTTTTTTACTTTTAGATAGAGTTTTTTTGGATTATATGTTAATTAAAATAATTAACGTATGCCATTCGAAGGGTTCTTACCTTAGGAGTAAAAAAATATCAGGAGATTAGCACCGCACTTTTCTATTTTATCTTAGAAATAATGAAGAAAAGTAGATTTAAAAGCATCTCATTATCATCAATATACGATCTTAAGCAGTTAACACCGCTTCGCAAAGCGTAGAAGTGGCTTCTCAAAGCGTAGAAGTGGCTTCTCAAGCTGCAGAAATGGTTTCTCAAAGCGCAGAAGTGGCTTCTCAAAGCGCAGAAGCGGCTTCTCAAAGCGCAGAAGCGGCTTCTCAAAGCGCAGAAGCGGTTTCTCAAACCGCAGAAGCGTCTTCTCAAAGCGTAGAAGCGGTTTCTCAAAGCGTAGAAGCAGTTTCTCAAAGCGTAGAAGCGGTTTCTCAAGTTTGAGAAGTGGTTTTGCATGTTTTCGAAAAAGTGGAAGGTTTATTCGCAGCAAAAAATATAAGTAAAAGAGTTATTTCAGTTCAGAATTTTTCTTGAATTATTTAGAAGAAAATTATTCGAAGTCGACCTAATATATTTCTATTTTAAATAAAAAATAATCGAAATCACGCTAAAGGGTTCGCTTTGTACACTAAAATTCAATCCGCAATTGCTCACCAAGATTAAAGCTTATACGATGATAATCCGTTATTCCGTAGCTGTAAATGGCATTTTTATGTTCGTGTGTGGGATAGCCTTTATTTTGCGCCCAGTTATAATTGGGAAATGTAGCATGAAGGTGCGTCATGTATTCATCTCGATGCGTCTTTGCAAGTATGGACGCTGCTGCTATTGACATAAATTTCTCATCGCCTTTGATGATACATTCGTACGGAATGTTTTCATAAGGTTTGAAACGATTGCCATCTATCAACAACAATTCGGGTTTGATGTTGAGTTTGCCAACAGCTTCCTGCATCGCACGGATGGAGGCGTTGAGTATGTTTATTTCGTCTATAATTGTATTGTCGAGCATCGTAACAGCCCAAGCTAATGCTTCATTTTCAATAATGATTCGTAATTGATTGCGCTGCTTTTCGGTCATTTGTTTCGAATCGTTCAATATCTCGTTTCTAAATGTTTTAGGCAAAATGACCGTAGCGGCACATACCGGTCCTGCCAAACATCCGCGTCCGGCTTCATCGCAGCCTGCTTCTATGGTGGTTTTATGGAGCCAAGGTTTTAACATCTACACTAATTTTCTTTTTAAATTCTGTTTATAAATTGGTGCGAAGATACTAAAAAATCACGTACCAAGCTTCAAACGATGTTTTATTTTCGGGTCGAACAGCTCTAATTCTCTGTCTTTCTTCTTATGGTTTCTATAGCGTTGTCCTCTGAAAAAATCCCAAAAGCTTCCTTCGCGATGTTTAATACGCTTGGTTTTATCGTTGAATGAAGATTGTTTTGAATTGGTCTTTGTTTTTATCTTTCCGCCAAAAGTCCCGGGATTCGTATCTTTTGATTTAAACAAAATGATTTTCTTGCCCACACGTTTGTGTTTCTGATTGTAAGAAAACTCCCCGCTTTTCTGTTTGCTTCTCGCCCCATAACTTTCGTTGCTATTTCGAGGGCGTTTATGAAGGCTCGATTCGTTACTACTTTTAAATGATTGTCTTTTCCTGCCGCTATAGTCATATTGACCCGACATATTGTGTCGTTTCACATTGAATACACCACTTTCGCGCATTCGTTTTTTGGAAGCCAAATTGTCTTTGGAATTGGCTTTTTTCGAACGTATTGAATATGAATCGTGGTTAGATTGACCTTTATGATTATGTTTCTTGCCGGATTTTGCGCTAAAGGAATCATGTTCACGTCTATGGGGCGATAAAAAGGAACCGTTGTTGACCACCCGATTTCTCAATGTACTGAAACGATTGCCGGAATGTGCTTTCTTGCTGCTTGAAGAATAGGAGTCTTTTGATTGTTGATGATTTCTGCCTCCACTTTTATTTCTCACCCCAAAGGTGTCGGAGAATTTGCCTCTTTTACGAGCAAAACCCGAATGTTTTTCTACGGTACGGTTTCGAGAGCTACTGTATTTGAACTGCGTTTTGAATGTTCTGTCTTTTGGAACAAAGGGGTCGGAAAGGTCGCGATGACAGGCACTCAACAGTATCGAGCATATCAGAAAGAAATTGAGTATGTGCCATTTTTTCATGCTTCATTTTTGCTTGTTCTCAAAAAAGAATTCTTATAGATAAGGAATTGCTTAGTTTGATTTGCGATGGGTTATGACTCCATCTTTTTGCCAACAACCAATTCAAACATAGTGCCTTCAACCAAATAGTTTTGGGCGGTTTCTAACAATTGTTCGGGAGTGATAGTGTTCAGGGTGTTTATCAGATTGGCGTAATAGTTTTTGAAATCAATGTTGAGTTCCAACAGATTTTTAAAGCGTTCGGAGGTTTGAAAAGGTCCGTCGAAGGAGCGAAGGATGCCACCTGATAGATACTTACGCACTAAATCTATTTCATGCAAAGAAACAGGCTCTTCGCGAAGTTTTTTGAGTTCGCCATAAATCTCATCAATGGCTTTATGGCATACACCCGAACCTACTTCTGTGATAATAAAAAACATACCCGATTGTTGGAAGGACACCAATGCAGAGTAAATCCCATAGGTGAAGCCTTTATCTTCGCGGATGTTTTTCATGAGGCGCGAACCAAAATATCCCCCCAAAATAGCATTCAAAATAAAGAGTTTGTGATAATCAGCATGGCTTTTCGAAATGCTGATGCCACCAATACGGATAGCCGATTGCACAGACTTTGGCATCGGAATAAAGTCTTTTTTACTTCCTGAGTCTAAAGAGAAGTTGCCAAAGGATGAGTTTAAGGTAGTGGTGCTCTTGCTTGTACCAAAATGTTGATTCAACAAAGGTAAGAGCGTTTCGGGAAGCTTGCCTGATACGACTATCTTGCAGGTATCGGGCAGATAATATTGTTGGTGAAAGTCACGCAAATATTCTGCGTTGAGGTGGTCAAAATCATTGGCTTCGATAAGTTTTCCATAGGAATGGTTCTTGCCGAAGACTTGTTGGTTGAAATGCATAGCTGCCAATTCACTCACTTTTTGTTGATCGTCAATGAATGCCTGTTTGCCTCTTTTGGCAAGGTTCAGCAATTCTTTTTCGGGGAAGGTGGGCTGATTAATTATCTCCGCAAGGACGGGTAGCACTTGTTCCAAATGTTTATTCAACAAGGAAATAGAAACAACGCTCGTGTCTTTAAATGCCATTTTGCCAAGATAGGCACCATAATAATCCATGTGTTCGGCAATTTGGAAGGCGCTATAGCTTTGGGTGCCTTCCGAGAGCATTTTATTGGCAAAACGCGCTGTCAGTGGATGCTGTTGATAACGACTGCCTGCATCGAAAAGAAAATCTATCTTCGCAATGTCGAGTTTGCCCGAATTAAACATATAAACAGGAATGCCATTGTCGAGATGTGCTATTTCGGGCGAAGCAATTTCAAGACGGTCAATCAGGTGAAGTTCGGGGGCTTGGGTTCTGTCAATCATAGCGTAAGTGGTTTTAGTGAATTATTTTTTAGCATGATAATAAAGTGCGGAACAATTGGAATCAATCAAGATGTTGTTTGCCATCTGTTGAATGTCAGCAGCAGTCACTTGTAAATATTTCTCGGTTTCGGTGTTGACCATTTCGGTATCGCCTAACAAAGTGGATATCGCCAATTTCAACGCACGATTCAAGATGCTTTCGTTGGAGAAAATCATATTCGACTCTATTTTATTCTTTATTTTGTTGAGTTCATGTTCGGGAATGGGAATGTTTTTGATGCGCTCAATCTCTTCATCAATAGCTGCTTCGGCTTGTTCCATGGTGATGCCCTTGATTAGCTTTCCTGAAAAGATAAACAAGCCCTCTTCAATGTCGCCGCTGATATGGGCATCCACCTCACTGAAGAGTTTTTTCTCTTTCACCAAGGTGTTATACAGGCGCGATGAATTGCCGTTGGAAAGGATGTCGGAAAGCATATCGGTTGCGTAATAGTCGTTGTCCATGCGGGCACACATGTGAAAGGCTTTGCAAATCATATCAAAAGGAACATCCCGCTCTACGCTGAGGTTTCTCCTTTCGTGCTGCATGGGTTCTTTGGGGATATTACGCATATATGGTTCTCCTTTTATAATGGGCGCAAACCATGTGTTGCATAAGCTGCGGACTTCTGCCTCCGTGATATTTCCAACAACAGAAACTATGGCATTTTTGGGGTGATAAAACTTGTGATAAAAGGTGCGTACATCGTCCATGGTAGCATTCTCAATATGGCTGATATCTTTGCCGATAGTGGACCATTGATATGGGTGAGCCTTATACACAAAGGGGCGCATCAACATCCAAAAGTCACCATACGGTTGATTCAAGTAGCGTTGTTTGAATTCTTCAATTACCACTTGGCGCTGCACATCGAGGCTCTTTTCGGAGAAAGCCAAATCGAGCATACGGTCGGATTCGAGCCAAAAAGCCGTGTCGAGGTTTTGGCGCGGAATGCTCATATAATAATTGGTGAAATCATTGTTGGTGAAAGCATTGTTTTCACCGCCTGCTTTTTGAAGTGGTTCATCATAAGAGGGTATGTTGACCGAGCCGCCAAACATCAGATGCTCGAACAGATGGGCAAAGCCTGTCTTGTCGGGGTGCTCATCCTTAGCACCCACGTTGTAGAGAATGTTGAATGCCACCATAGGCGTGGCAGTATCGGTGCTAACAATCACTTGCAAACCGTTTTCGAGCATGAATTGAGAATAATCTATCATAATGGGCAGAATTTTGATTTACAAAAGTAAAGGATTTTATCCATATTGTGCCATAGAATTACAGATAATGCGATTTCAATTATTTATTATTCTCAATTTGTGCTTGTTTCTTTGTTGATAAATCCATGAATCTGTGGCATTCATCAGAACGTTTCATTCGCTTTGCAACCTATGTTGTACTGTATCAAAATAAAATTCATCTTCATCAATTTCAGAAATATTCGTTATTTTTGCACCCAAAACCAAATTATCATGAATCAAAAAATTACAATCTATAATACTTTGTCGCGCAAGAAAGAGAATTTCGAGCCGATAAATCCTCCTTTTGCAGGCATGTATGTGTGTGGACCTACGGTGTATGGCGATCCGCATTTAGGACATGCGCGCCCCGCTATCACCTTTGATTTGATTTTTCGCTATCTGCAACATGTGGGCTATAAGGTTCGCTATGTGCGCAACATCACCGATGTGGGGCATTTGGAGAACGACGCCGATGCAGGCGAAGATAAAATAGCCAAGAAAGCCCGTTTGGAGAAGCTTGAACCGATGGAAGTGGCGCAATACTACACCAATCGGTATCACGATGCCATGCGCTTGCTCAATATGTTACCTCCAAGTATTGAACCCAAAGCATCGGGGCATATCATCGAACAGATGGATATGGTTCAGAAGATTTTGGATGCAGGTTTGGCGTATATCTCTAATGGTTCGGTGTATTTTGATGTGAAGAAATATAACGAACATCATAAGTATGGCAAGCTGTCGGGCAGAGTTTTGGAAGATTTATATTCCAACACCCGCGCTTTGGACGGTCAGGATGAGAAACAGAACCATTACGATTTTGCTTTATGGAAGAAAGCATCTCCCGAACATATCATGCGGTGGAGTTCGCCTTGGAGCGATGGTTTCCCGGGTTGGCATTTGGAATGTTCTGCGATGAGTGCGAAATATTTGGGCGAACATTTCGACATACATGGCGGAGGCATGGATTTGTTGTTTCCCCATCATGAGTCGGAGATTGCGCAATCGGTGGCGGCAAACAAAGTGGAACCCTGCAAGTATTGGGTTCATAATAATATGATTACCGTGAATGGGCAAAAGATGGGCAAATCGCTGAACAATTTTATCAACCTCGAACAGTTTTTCAACGGAAGTCATCCCCTGTTGGAGCAGGCTTACACGGCGATGACCATACGCTTTTTCATACTACAGGCACACTATCGTAGTACCTTAGATTTTTCGAACGATGGTTTGCAAGCTGCCGAAAAAGCTATGAAACGTTTGCTGATTGCGTATGCTTTATTGGAGAAAATTGTTCCCGCTGAACAAACCGATGCGGACTTGGCAGCATTTATCCCTTCCTTTTCAGCAAAATGCTATGAAGCGATGAACGACGATTTCAACAGCCCCTTGGTGATTGCCAATTTGTTTGATTCAACACGATGGATACATGGTTTGAACGAGAAGAAGTTCAACATCAGCAAAGCGGATTTGGAAACATTTACGCAAACATTCAGCACTTTTATGTTCGATATTTTGGGATTGACCAACGAAGCTTCAGGGGAAAACACCCAAACGACGGAAGGTTTGATGAATTTGATTTTAGCCATACGCCAAGAAGCCAAAACGAATAAGGATTTTGCGACTTCGGACAAAATACGCAACGAGCTGCAGAAGTTAAATATCACCATTAAAGATACGAAGGAAGGGGTGAGTTGGAGCGTGGAGTAGGCGGTTGAAGACCCAAATCCCAAATTCCAAGATCCAAATTCCAAGGTTAGCTCCCTACGAATTACGAATATTCGAATTACGAATTTCGCTAATGTCTCTGTGTAACTCTGTATCTTGGTGTATCTCTGTGTAACTAGCTAGAAAAACCACGGAGGCACGGAGAACACTAAGATACACTAAGTTTATTTTAGGCTACATAATAAAATGCAAAATTACGAATTGCACATCGCTGATACGGCAACCTTACTATTTCGCATAATCCATCCAAAAATCATGCTCGCTTTCAATCATAGTGATTTCGATTCTTTCGGCTTCTTTTTCTATATCATTACCTGATGTATAAGTTGAAATGGGGCGATCCAATACGTTTGATTCTTTGTAGATTTGTCCATAGAAGTAGCGGAAGAAAAATAAATCATCGTAGGTTTTGATGTAGGTGGGGAGATTGGATTGTTTGAGGGGCTCTTGTGCCAAACATTTCCGCATTTCAGGGAAATAAAACCAACATAAGTTTACGGTATCTTGCTTTTGTTTCGTGACTACGACAGGACAGAAACCAATGATTCTCGTTTCTGATACATATCTGACGTTATCAAAAAAACAATCTTCTTTAATTTTGTAGCCTATAACTTTGAACGAAGATGTGTCAATTTTACTAACTGCCAACGCTTGTTGAAACTCTTCATCATGGACATCGTAGGGAGTAATCTTGCCTGCTGTCAAATTTTTATATAGGATATTGAAAAAGAGATTGTCATCAAAAAGTAGTGGGTTATTTTTTGCTGTAATTGTACGCCAAAGACGTTTTGACCACACCACCATTTTTTCTTCCAATTTAAAGTATTCCATATATCCATCCTTAGAATAATGTAAAGCATAAGGCTGATTGGAAGCCTGCTGCGCATATTTTTTGTTGGCAACCGGTGGCATAACACTTTTGAAAACAAAGGGATTTTCATAATCTCGCTCCACGCGAAGGGTGCCTGTTGTATCCCACATCTTCCACGTGCCTTTGCGATAGTTATTCTCAAAACTGCCTTCCGCCTTCTTCTGTCCATTTTTATAATACGAAACATAAGCGCCATTCAATCTACCATCCGTAGTTTCATACACCGCATTATAGGCATCGCCCACCACCCTATGTTTTTCTTTGCCCTTCATAGCGAAGGAAACAAAAACTAGGGCACACAATATCACAATAAGTCTTTTCATGTTTAATTTTATTTTAGGTTCAATGTAATACCTCATATTTTGTACAAAGGTACAAATTTTTTTTTCATCTATAAGAAATTAAAATCTAATAATAGATAGTTTAATAATGATGATAGGCTAGAGCCTAAAAGGATAGGAGCGAAGGAGGAGGAGGCTAGCGGCGACGTGGAATGAAGCGGATAAACAGAACGCGGATGACGCAGATTTGTAAGATAAAATATGGTTTTAGACAGAGACTTAAAGGATAAAGGCGATAGAGGTAGAGCCTGTCGCCAAACGGGAGATAGTGGACCCAATTCCACCAATGTGGAAGAACCCGCCACACGGGCGCTAATTTTGTGGTTCTTTAAAAATCAGTCTTAAACGTTTTGAAATTATAGCACTGTCGTTGCTATCACAACTTCAACTACAGAAGTTATAACTCCAACGACAGCAATTATAATCGCAACGACAGCAATTATAATCGCAACGACAGCAATTATAATCGCAACG
>CAIOJS010000328.1 GCA_903858655.1 uncultured bacterium
AAATGACTTATTTATAGTATTATTAAAAATTATATGTTATGAAAAAGAAAAGATTTTTACGTGTTATTGTTTATATTTTTGTTATCCTTGTCTTGCTCATCCTGAGTGCAGGAGTTTATCTGAAACATTATTTGCCCCGCATCAAACTTAAAGAAATTCAGGTGCAATCCACCCCTGAACGTGTGGCTCGCGGCAACTATCTCGCCAATCATGTTTTGGTGTGTATTGACTGCCATTCCACGCGCGACTGGACCAAATATTCAGGACCTATCACGCCCGGCACGGAAGGCATGGGGGGTGAAGTGTTCGACCAAAGCGTAGGTCTGCCGGGCAAATATATCGCCACCAACATCACCCCCTACGGTTTATCCTCTTGGAGCGATGCCGAAATCTATCGCGCTATCACCTCAGGTGTGGGCAAAGACAACAATGCCCTCTTCCCTATCATGCCTTACAACGCTTATGGCAACCTCGACGACGAGGACATCTTCAGCATCATTGCCTACTTGCGCACCCTTGCTCCGATTAAGAATGATGTATCTGCTGCCAAAAGCGACTTCCCCATGAATTTCATTATCAACACCATGCCCAAAGAAGCACACCCTATCAAAAGACCTTCGCCCACCAATCAACTCGCGTATGGTGAATATTTGACCCGTGCCGCTGACTGCATTGACTGTCACACTCCCATGACCGCCAAGGGCGAACTCATCATGGATAAAGCTTATGCCGGTGGGCGCAAATTTCCATTGAGAAACGGAAAAACCGTCACATCAACCAACATCACTTTCGACGAAAACACAGGATTGGGCAAGATTGACAAAGCCACTTTCATCAGCATATTTAAAGGTTATGACATGGCAATCAATCCACCCGCTTCCATTGCTGCCACTGTCACCAACACCCTCATGCCTTGGACGATGTATGCTGAAATGGACACCACGGACTTGGCGGCTATCTACACCTATCTGAAATCAGTGCGCCGCATCCGAAACGAGGCAGCCAACTCAAAATACTAAACCTAAGCTCGCCCAAGCGATAGCCTCCAGCGCCTCTGTATGCAACTCAATGCCGCAGAGGCGTTGCCTTTTTATTTATGTTGAAGAAGAATATTTTGCCTTTCGGCGATGCTGAGATTCGTAATTCATAATTAGAAAAAGCCCTCCCCCTATTCGTAATTCGAAAATTCGTAACCTGTCCCGCACACGAAACTGTTCTTCATAGGAAGTGTCGGGGTTCGTAGAGTCCAAACTTGGGATTTGGTATTTGGAATTTGGATCTTGGATCTTGCCTCCTCCTATTCGTAATTCGCACATTCGTAATTCGTAGAGTCCTGCCTTGGAGCTTGGTATTTGAGATTTGGAGCTTGGATCTTTCCCCCGTGAAGCAGCCTAATATTTCTCCAAGCCTGAAAGATAATAAAACATCCGCTCCCAATCCACATTTCGCTCCTGCCTGCCCATGCGCACCACTATGGTATTGGTCTTCGGATTCACAAACACATATTGCCCCATATAGCCGTTTGCTGCATACGTACCATCCTGATACAGCCAGAAATGATACGAATAATTTGTTTGCCCATCCAGCGATGGGTGCGTGCATTTCGCCATCCATTCTGCGGGAACCACCGTCCTTCCCTCCCACTGCCCTTGCTGCAAACACAGCTTGCCCAGCTTCGCAAAGTCCCTAACCGTAGCATTAATACAACAGAAAGAGCGTTCGATGCTGTCCCTGTCGAACACCGACCACGAAGCATCGCTCTCCATACCTAAGGGTATCCACAATTTTTCTTGCAGATAGGCAGACAGCGAGCGATGTGTGGCACGGGCAATCGCCAAACTGAGCAGTTGGGTGTTCACGCTCTTATATTCAAAATGCACACCCGCAGGCTCTTTCAGCCGAAGATGTTTCAAAAAAAGCATCAAATCTCGTCCATAATAATAGGTGGCTTCGTTCGTATATGGGATAAACCAACCGTTGTTGAATTTGATGCCCGAGCGCATATTCAGCAGGTCTGCCAGGCAAATCTTATCAAAGCCTGCAGCTTTCAATTCGGGCACAAACCTGGTGATAGGCTCCGCCTCATTTTTGATATAACCTTCCGAGATGGCGATGCCCAACAGCAGCGAAACAAAAGATTTGCTGATAGACAAAGAATTCATCAGCATCGTCTTATCCCATCCATCGAAGTACTGTTCGTAGCGAATAGTATCATTCCGGATGATGAGCATGGCGGTAGTCTTATCGCTCCTCAAAATATCTTCCAAAGATGCCAAATGCGTCGGATTCACCGCCATCGGAATCTCCCTAAAAACAGGATTCGCCCCGCTTTTTTCCACAAAGTGAAACGCAGAACTACCCATTTTTATCTCCCTTGCGGGGAAATGTTTAAAATCGTCGGGTTTCGGCTTATTCCAAATCAGCATCCGCCCAACAAAACAGGACGAAAGCGTGAGGAGCAAACCGAGCAACAATAGTAGGCGGAAGGTCTTCATCTCCCCTATCCTTTTTTTTTTATTTGTAGAAATAATGCCATCCCACCTTACCTTGTATTATATAGGATACTGTCGTGCGCCAAAGATAGCGCTGCCGATGCGCACCATAGTGCTGCCTTCCTCCACGGCAAGGGGATAATCGCCACTCATGCCCATAGATATGATATGGAACGATGGCGCTTGCGCGAAAAACTTTTGCTGCAAGTCGAGGAAATATCCCACCAAAGTCTTGAATTCTTTACGGATGATGCGCTCGTCCTCCACAAAGCTTGCCATGCCCATCACCCCGCATATCCTCACATGGCGCAGGGCTTCATATTCTTTAGATTGAAGGATGTCCAAAGCTTCGTCCCATGCCAAACCGAATTTGCTTTCCTCTTGCGCGATATAGAACTCCAACAGGCAATCAATCACCCTGCCCACCTTCTGCGCCTCCTTTTCCAACTCTTGCAAAAGCTTAAGGCTATCCACACTATGTATCAAAGCCACGAAGGGCGCCACATACTTCACCTTGTTGGTCTGCAGATGCCCCAACAAATGCCACTCGATATCCGCCGGCAACTGTTGCTGTTTCGTGGTCAATTCCTGCACCTTATTCTCCCCAAACACCCGATGCCCACTGTCGTATGCCTCCTGAATATCCGCCACCGTCTGCATCTTCGTCACCACCACAAGACTTACCTTGGCGGGAAGCTCTTGCCGAATATGATGTATGTTATCTGCTATGCTCATAAGGAATTTGTGATTTAAGATTTTTGATTTTTGATTTATGATTTATACCGCCAAGCTATAATCTCTCAAAGCCTCATTCAGCGAGGTCTTCAGGTTGGTTGATTCCTTACGTTTACCGATGATGAGGGCACAGGTTACAGGATATTTCCCTGCGGGGAATTGCTTCATGTAGGTGCCGGGTATCACCACCGAACGTTCGGGTATCACCCCCTGATACTCCACAGGCTCCTCATGACTCACATCAATAATCTTCGTCGAGTTGGTGATGACCACATTGGCACCCAACACGGCTTCGTCCTTCACGTGAACCCCTTCCACCACTATACTCCGTGAACCGATGAAGCAGTTGTCGCCTATAATCACAGGCGCAGCTTGCACCGGCTCCAACACGCCGCCTATACCTACGCCACCACTCAGATGCACATTCTTCCCGATTTGCGCACACGAACCGACCGTAGCCCAAGTGTCCACCATCGTGCCGCTGTCCACATACGCGCCAATGTTCACATACGACGGCATCATCACCACGCCCGCAGCCAAATACGCCCCATAGCGAGCAATGCCATGCGGCACCACACGAACACCCAAAGCCTTGTAGTCGTGCTTCAGCTTTATCTTATCATAAAACTCAAAAGGACCCACCTCGATGGTCTCCATTTGCTGAATAGGGAAATAAAGAATCACTGCCTTCTTAATCCATTCGTTCAATTTCCAACCCGTCGCGGTCGGCTCGCAAACGCGGATTTTACCTTTGTCCAACAGATCAATGGTAGCGCGGATGGCTTCGCATGTAGCGCTTTCCTTCAACAATTCGCGGTGGTTCCACGCTTCTTCTATCATCAGTTGCAATGCTGTATTCATGTGTATATGATTTTAATATTTGTGCAAAAGTACATGTTTTTTATCTGATGCCAAAATTAGCAAAAATAGTAGTACGCTCGTCATCCAACCATCTTTTTCTTTATATTTATATATAAAAAAATGCAAGAAGCGATGAATATATCTCTATAAATTATGATGGATTCCCACAAAAGTATTAACTTTGCACAATTATATATTATGGGACGCATTTTAGCTATAGATTACGGACAGAAAAGAGTGGGCATTGCTGTTACAGACGAGTTGCAAATCATTGCAAACGGACTGACTACGGTGAAGTCGCACGAACTATTATCCTTCTTAACGAAATATATAGCCGAAGAAAACGTTACGTGTATCGTGGTGGGCAAACCCATGCAGATGGACTACACTGCCTCCGAATCCGAAAAGTTTATAACGCCCTTTTTGAAGAGTCTTCGCAAGCTGTTCCCCAACATCCCTGTGGAACGCATTGACGAACGCTTCACCTCCAAAATGGCACTGCAAACCATGATAGATTCGGGCATCAACAAGAAAAGCCGCCGCAACAAAGAATTGGTAGATACCATCAGTGCTACCATAATATTACAAACTTATATGGAAACGAAAATCAATTAATGTTATGAAGCTGCCGATATTAGCCTTTGGTCATCCCACTTTGCGCAAAATAGCCCAACCGATTACGTCTGAGTATAAAGACCTGCCTCAATTAATAGCCGACATGTACGAAACCATGTATGCCTCCAAAGGTGTAGGCTTAGCCGCCCCCCAGATTGGCAAAAGCATCCGTTTGTTTATTGTTGACACCACACCTTTCATCAAAGACCATCCTGAAGAAACTGAGTTCATGCAGGTGTTCATCAATGCTACCATCACCGAAACTTCGGGCGAAGAATGGATATTCAACGAAGGCTGCCTCAGCGTTCCCGAACTGCGCGAAGACGTATCCCGTAAGTCGAATATCCATATTGAATATGAAGACGAGAACTTCAATGTCCGTTCCGAAGATTTTGGCGGCTTGCGTGCCCGTGTCATCCAGCATGAATATGACCATCTCGAAGGCGTCCTGTTTGTTGATCGAGTGAGTGCGCTCAAAAAGATGCTCATCAAGCGCAGACTGAGCGAAATATCCAAAGGCTTGATAACAGCCGATTACAAGATGATATTCCCCTTTCAAAAGAAACATTAACCTAAATAAATTATAACAAACATGAAAACAATAAAAATCACCGGCATCGTAATCATTGCGTTACTCCTTGCAAGTTGCAACCCATCAAAAGAAAAAATGGCGAAAGATATCGCCACCAAAGAAAAAGGTTTATTTGTGGATGGAAGTCCCGTGCCTGATAAAACTAAGATTAAGGAAATAACCGATTTGTATAAGAAATATGTTCAAACCTTCCCCAAAGATTCCATGTCGCCCAAGTATCTATTCAAAGGCTCCGACCTCTCCATGAACACAGGTCAAAGCCCTGAAGCCATTATCTTTCTCGACCAAATCATTTCAGATTATCCTGATTTCAAAAAGCTGCCCGAAGCCTACTTCCTGAAAGCTTTTATTTATGATGATAAAATCAAAAACCTCCCCAAAGCGAGGGCAGCTTATATGGAATTCATCCAGAAGTTCCCAAAACACGATTTGGTGAACGATGCAAAGATTTCGATGGACAACCTTGGCAAAACTCCTGAACAGATTGTAAAGGAATTTGAAATCAAGGTAAAGCAAAAGTCCGACTCTGCCGAAGCTGCTGCCAAAAAGAAGTAGTTGGAACACTTTTTCTAAAAAGCCTTGCCTACCATGCCGCCCGACAAGAAAGCCGCTCATTACGAACGCCTCTATAAACAGTTGACGGAATTGCTACAAAAAAGCAACGACACAATTGCGCAGATGGCAACCATTTCGGCTGTTTTGTTTCATAAGATGGATACATTCTTTTGGTGTGGATTCTATCGTGTGGAAGCAGATAATTTGGTAGTGATGCCCTATCAAGGTCCTTTAGCATGTCAATTGTTGCCCAAAGGCAAAGGGGTGTGTTGGGCTGCAGTCAATCGGAACGAAACCATCGTAGTGCCCGATGTACATGCCTTTCCCGACCATATTGCCTGCGATTCCCGCTCCAATTCCGAAATAGTGGTGCCGCTGCGCAACAAGCAAGGCGCAGTCATAGCAGTCTTAGATGTGGATAGCGACAAACTCAATTCTTTTGATGCTGTGGATGCCACCTATCTCGAAAAGATAGTAGCCTTGATTCACTTTGATTGATGCAATGTCCTTTAAGCGAATTCCATCTCTAAGAACACCTTTAAGGCTTCGGGCTTAATCTTTTTATATAAAGTACCTTCTTTGGAATAAGCAATATCGCCCGTCTGTTCCGACACACAAATAGCGATAGCATCCGAGTTTTCGGTAAGACCCACCGCAGCGCGATGCCGCAAACCGTAAGTGCTCGGGAAGTTTTCATTGCGCGTAAGCGGCAACACACAACGGGCTGCACGTATGCGATTGCCAACAATAATAATCGCCCCATCATGCAGCGGACTATTCTTATAGAATATATTTTCAATCAACTGATCGGAAATGTTAGCATCAATCTTTTCACCTGTATTCACATATTCGTCCAACTCATTTTTCTTGGTAAGGATAATCAATGCCCCCGTTTTCTCTGATGCCATCTCAACACATGCTTTCACCACGGTATCGGTATGCGTAAAGCCCGTCTGTGTAACGCTTAGTTTCCAAAACGCCATCCATTTCTGCCTCCGTGTCAAGAAGCGTGGCGTGCCAATCAGCAGAAGAAACTGGCGTATTTCGCGCTGAAACACCACAATGAGGGCAATGACACCCACACTCACAAACTGCCCCAATATTTCGGACAGCAACTGCATTTGCAGCAGATTGACAATTTTCCATACAAAGTAAACAGCCACGATGCCAATGAAAATATTCATGGCAGCCGTGCCGCGCATCATGCGAAACAATTGGAACAACAACAAAGCCACCAAGATAATATCAATGACATCCACCAAATGAAACGACATAAAATCGGTTATAAACAATAAACTCATATTTAAAATTTTTACAAAATTACAGTTTTTATATCAAATAACAAGAATCTTGTTTCATGTAGCAGTTTCAAATATTAACCCTAATAACTTCAACACGGTTATGTTTTAAGATTTTATAAAGATATACTTCGCTCGCCGTGCGATGGCATCCTAAATGGCTTAGACATACTTCGCACGATTTGCGAAGGTATACCTAAATGGTTTAGATATGCTTCGCACGATTTGCGATGGCATAAAAGTTTGTGGGGATATGCTTCGCACGATTTGCGAAGGCATAAAAGTTTGTCGGGATATGCTTCGCACGATTTGCGAAGGCATAAAAGTTTGCGGGGATATACTTCGTACGATTTGCGAAGGCATAAAAGTTTGTCGGGATATGCTTCGCACGATTTGCGATGGCATAAAAGTTTGTGGGGATATGCTTCGCACGATTTGCGAAGGCATAAAACTTGATTTGAGTTTCCGAATCCTGTTTACAAAGTCTTCTTTCTAATATAAATATATCAAGCAACCTTTATAATAAATAAGTTGTCTTACATAAAAACTAAAAAAACATTATTATGAAAGCACGTTTACAAAGAATTCTGTTGGCAGTTATTTTTTTAACTGTCGTTTCATTTGCCGTCAAGGCACAAACTCCTTTTCAAAGGGTTTACTCCCATTATCTGATTTTTACTGCTGTTCAGCAAACAACAGATGGCGGAAACATTTTAGTTGGTAGAACATCAGCTACAGCCAACTTTGTGTTGAAATTAAATGCTAATGCAAACACAATGTGGAGTAAAACATTAACAACCACCGACGCATTACAGCTTAAATGTGTACAGCAAACTAGTGATGGTGGCTTTATAGCAGCGGGCACGCTCACAAATGCCACTACCCTTAAAAGTCGAATTTATATGGCGAGGTTAAATGATATCGGAGATACGTTATGGACAAAAACGTATGGTGGAACCATGGTTGATGCAGCAAATTCAGTAAAACAAACTACTGATGGCGGTTTTATTGTTGGAGGTTCAACGAATAGTTATGGTTCAGGAATTACAAGTGTTTATGTAATTAAAACCGATTCCGACGGAAATATTAGTTGGGCAAAAACGTATGGTTCACCTGTAACCAATAGCACACAATTTTGTAGTGACATACAAAAAACATCCGATGGAGGCTATATTCTTACAGGGACTTCAGGATACACAACTACGAAAGAAATTCTTGTAATAAAATTAAATGCTGTAGGCGACACCTTATGGACAAGGGGCTTTTATCAAATAACTGGTGGAATAACGCCTACTAGCCCTATTGGGAAATCAATAATTCAAACCACTGACGGTGGTTATTTGGTACTTGGCACTTCGGAACAAGGAAGTTTCTTCTCACAAGCTAGCATTATTAAACTCGATGCATCAGGAAACCCTACATGGAATAATGCATTTGTTTTCACTAACATATCTGGTTCAACTAATCTTAACTCCATTTGTCTAGCCCCGGGTAGCGGGTATCTGATTGCAGGAAGCGCTACACAATCAATGACAGCGTATGCTATGGTAATAAAAACTGATATAAATGGCAATCTAGTCTGGTCCCAAAAATATGGTGCAAACTCTTATATTTATAGCGTTTCGCCAACAAATGATGGTGGTTGTGTTTTAGCAGGTAATACAAACAGTTATGGAGGCGGAGCCTACTTAATAAAAACCGATTCTCTGGGCATTGCAGCTTGTGAAGGTGGCATACCTACTTTTTCATCCGAAACTTGTACTACTATCATCTATAAAGGTGCAACTTTAGGTTCGGGAGGTTTAGCGTTTCAACCTACTACGACAATTGGAACGCTTGACACATTACGCAAAAACCCTTGCCTAGCGTTGCCTCCAATCTGTCTTGTAACAGTTGATTCTGCATTACAGAAAAACAGGGTGATTTGGGAAAAGAACTTTAACACAAGTTCTGTAGCATCGTATAATATATATAAAGAAAGCACCATGAGCGGTGTATATACAATGATTGGGAATGTATCGAATAGCAATTTAAGCACCTTTGTTGATTTGGCATCAAATCCTGCGCAAAAAGCCGACAGATATGAAATCACCACTGTTGATTCGTATGGATTAGAAGCTTGTACGAAAAGCGCACCGCACAAAACGATACATCTTAATATTAATCTGGGAATTCCTCCTCAAAAGAATTTAATTTGGGAAACTTATGAAGGATTCACGGTGGGAACTTTTAGAATTTGGCGTGGAAATGGTGGTGCGATGCACCTTATTGATTCAGTTCAAGGCACATTAACTTCCTATACCGATCTTAATCCTCCTGCAACCGATACAATTTATTATATTGAAGCATTGCATACGCCCTGCAACCCCACGGCTAAAGGTGCTTACATTTCAACCAAATCAAATATTCAGGTAATAAGTACAAGCATTGGAATTGAGGAAATTTACAATGGAAAATACATTTCAATTTATCCTAATCCTGCAAACAATACTTTGTTTATAGATGGACTTCCAAACACATCCTCTGCGTTGGTTTATAACATCAGCGGCAAGCTCATGATGACCAAACAACTCATCACCAACCAAATTGATATCAGCTCACTCGCTAATGGAATGTATTTTATTAAGGTTACTACTATTAATGGAAATGTAGTGAGGAAGTTTGTGAAAGAATAGATATTAGTAATTGGCGATTGCTGATTAGTGCTAAATTGTTTCATTGTTATCTGTTTTTCTATATCTGCACCATTAAACCTGATACAGCCTACAAACAAAAAAACCTATTAAAGCCACTTCCCAGCAGCTTTAATAGGTTTCAACATTCCATCGCGCAAACCTTACATTCGCATCACGAATCTTTAGAACGAATGGTCGTCGCTGATATAATCATACATTTCTTGCGCATTATTATTATAAGGATCTAACTGAAGAACCTTTTTGAATTCTTCTTTCGCCAAATCATATTTAAAGGTACGCATATAGGTACGTCCTAAATGATAATGTGCGGAAGCATGATGAAGATTATCTTTCACTAATTTCTCAAAATGAGGTAATGCTTCCTCATATCGTCCCGTAGCCTTAAGAGCAATTCCCATATAATAATTTGCCATGATGGTATCGGGACACAATTCGAGCAGTTTTCTGTAACTCTCAATACTCTTTTCTTCTTTACCTAAATGGTAATAACATAAACCCAACCAAATATATGTCATTGGTAGGTCTTTTCCTGATTCAATAATTTTTGTAAACACTTCAACAGCTTGTGTAAAATAGGTGGCACGATACATCGCCACACCCATTCTGTAATACACAAAGGTGCTTTCAGGTCTAATTGCTATCACTTTTTTGTATGAAGTGATACACTTATTCATTTCACCAAGAATATAGTACAAACTTGCGATTTCCATCAGCAAGTGGGTACTATTCGGAAATTCAACTAATTTTGCTTCAAATACAGCAACAGCTTCACGAATGTCGCCATTTAAGACATGGGTGTAAGCTTCTTCCAAACGATCATCACCAAATTCTTTCATGATTTATTTTTTTAAAGATGTAAAAGTACTAATTAATTATTACAAACGATCCTTCATAGGAATATATTTTTGTGGCGGATAAACTCCCTTATAAGAAGGACGAATAATACGTTTCGCCGAAGAAGTAAGCTCTTCAATGCGATGTGCACACCAACCCGAAACACGTGCCATGGCGAACAAAGGCGTAAATAATTCTTTAGGAATTCCGATACATGAATATACAAAACCTGAATAAAAATCAACATTGATACATGATTTCGAATCAGGAGCATTGTTTTTGAATTCAGCAAAAACACTCGGGGCTAATTGCTCAACCAATTCATACAATTCAAATTCATCCATCTTGTTTTTCTCTTCAGCCAATGCTTTTGCTCTTTCTCGCAATAAGATAGCTCTTGGGTCAGAAACCGTATAAACCGCATGACCAATACCATAAATCTTACCGGTGAAATCGCCCACTTTTTTATTCAACATTTTGATAAGATAAGCTTCCACTTCGGCAGCGTCTTTCCAGTTCGAAATATTGCGTTTCATATCTTCCATCATTTCTAACACTTTGATGTTCGCACCACCGTGTAATGGTCCTTTAATGGAACCAATAGCAGCGGTAATCGCCGAATACACATCCGTTTCAGACGAACTCGTAACACGCATAGTGAAAGTTGAATTGTTTCCGCCACCATGTTCAGCATGAAGAATCAACGCCAAATCCAACAAATCAACTTCCAATTTAGTATAACGAGAATCACCACCTTTTATTAAATATAAAAAGTTTTCAGCAGTGCTCATCACGGTGCTTGGATATCGAATAGACAAAGTTTTGCCTTGATATGCATGACTCATCGCTTGATAGGAATAAGCAATAATAGTCGGAAACTTCGCAATAATATTCAGGGATTGCATGATCATATTTTTCAAAGAAATTTCATCTGAACGTGCATCCAAAGTGTATAACCCAAGAATGGAACGAGAGAGCATGTTCAACACATCTCTGCCTTTCATAGATAGAATCATGTCTTTGATGAACGAATCAGGTAATCTTCTCAACTGGGTCATTTGAAATGTAAATTGAAACAGTTCTTCTTTTGAAGGAAGTTTACCTGTCAGTAACAGATACACTGTTTCATCAAATCCATGACGTTGATCAGCTAAAAAACCATTAGCCAAGTCTTCAATATCAATGCCTCTGTAGATTAATCTGCCAGGTACAGGAAGCACTCTGTCGCCTTCTTTCTTATACCCAATCACGTCGCCGATATTTGTCAAACCGGCTAAGACACCTGTCTTGTCTTTGTTGCGCAAACCGCGTTTGACATCGAATTTTTCATAATATTCGTTGTCAATTTCACAGGACTTTTTTACTGATTCTTCTAAGCTTGTAATAAAATTACTGTTTTCCATATCACTATATTTTAATTTTTAATTGTTTTACATATTTGCAATAATAGCATCGCCAAACTCCGATGTTTTCAACAAGGTAGCACCATCCATCAGGCGATGAAAATCGTAAGTAACTTTCTTTTGTTGAATAGCTTTTTCCATGCCATCATAAATCTTATTAGCCACATCAAACCATCCCATATATTCGAACATCAAAGCACCCGACAAAATAACAGAACCCGGATTAACTTTATCCAAACCTGCATATTTAGGAGCAGTGCCGTGAGTTGCCTCAAAAATAGCATGACCTGATTCATAATTAATATTCGCACCTGGAGCAATACCAATGCCTCCAACGATAGCTGCCAAAGCATCTGAGATATAATCACCATTGAGATTCAAGGTAGCTATCACAGAGTATTCAGAAGGACGCGTAAGGATTTGTTGTAAGAATGCATCAGCAATAACGTCTTTAACGATAACTCTTCCAGCTTTTTCAGCTTCCGTTTGAGCAGCAATTGCAGTAGCTTCACCACTTTCTTTGAGAATTTTGTTGTATTGATTCCATGTAAACACATCATCGCCAAATTCGCGCTCTGCCAAAGCATAACCCCATTTCATAAAAGCACCTTCGGTAAACTTCATGATATTGCCTTTATGAACCAAAGTTACAGAAGGAAGTTTTCTGGATATAGCCAATTTGATAGCTTGACGAATCAAGCGTTCGGAACCTTCTTGTGAAACAGGTTTAATACCGATGGATGCCGTAACCGGGAAACGAATAGATTTCACTTTCATTTCATCAATCAAAAAGCGTTTCACTTTTTCTGCATCTGGGTCGCCATACATAAATTCAATGCCGGCATAAATATCTTCAGTATTTTCTCTAAAGATAATCATGTTTACTTTTTCAGGATGTTTCACAGGACTAGGCACACCGGCAAAATAGCGAACAGGGCGGTAGCATGTATAAAGATCCAATTCCTGACGTAATGCAACATTCAAAGAACGCATACCACCACCAATAGGCGTAGTTAATGGTCCTTTTATCCCTACAAGATATTCTCTAAAATCTGCTAAAGTTTCTTCAGGAAGCCAGCTACCTGTTTGGTTAAAAGCTTTTTCGCCTGCCAAAACTTCTTTCCACATTATTTTTTTTTTATCGCCAAAGACTTTTTCAACTGCGGCATCAAACACCCGTATGGAGGCATTCCAAATATCTACCCCAATACCATCCCCTTCGATAAAGGGGATGATAGGAAAGTCCGGGACGTTTAATTTGTTATTTTCTATTGTTATTTTTTCTGCTTTCATGTAATAAATTAATGATTTTTTTTATTGATTAATAATATTATGCAAGTCTAGCTTTAAGTTTCTCCAATTGTTCTGTCATTTCTTTGGGTAATCTGTCACCAAATTGACCATAGTTTTCAGCAATCAAATCACATTCAGCCACCCATTCATTGGCATCCACTTTGAGGATTTCGTCCATTTTACTTTCAATGCCGTCTAAGCCTGCAATATTAATGTCTTCCTTTTTAGGAATAAAACCAATGGGAGTTTGAACTGCATCCACTGTACCTTCAACGCGGTCGAATATCCAAGCAAGAGCACGAATGTTATCACCGTAACCGGGCCACAAGAATTTGCCATCAGAACCTTTGCGGAACCAATTCACATTAAAGATTTTTGGCAATTTGCTGCTGTCAGGAGCTGTAACACCTGTTTTTACCCAATGTGCAAAATAATCACCCATGTGATAACCGCAGAATGGCAACATAGCAAAAGGATCGCGACGCACACCGGCTTTCAATCCGATAGCAGCAGCAGTAACTTCTGAACCTGCAATAGACCCCATAAACACACCATGATTCCAATCAAAAGATTGATAAATCAAAGGCAACGTACCAGGACGACGACCACCAAACAAAATAGCTGAAATGGGAACACCTTTAGGATTTTCCCAATCTTTATCTATAGCAGGACATTGATAAGCAGGAGCCGTGAAACGAGCATTCGGATGTGCAGCAGGTTTACGATTTGCAGCATCATATTTTTCGTTAGTCCATGTAATAGTTCCTTCGGGAATATCATAACCAATTCCTTCCCACCAAATATCATTGTCGGGAGTCAATCCTGTATTGGTAAAAATAGTATTTGCTCTACAAGAAAGCATAGCATTTGGGTTAGTTTCCATGGAAGTGAAAGGAGCTACGCCAAAAAATCCTGCTTCTGGATTAATAGCATACAAACGTCCATCGTCCCCAAATTTCATCCATGCTATATCGTCACCTACTGTTTCAACTTTCCAACCCGGAATAGTAGGTATCAACATAGCCAGATTTGTTTTACCGCAAGCACTTGGGAATGCTGCAGCAATATATTTCTTCACACCTTTAGGATTCGTGATTCCCATGATGAGCATGTGTTCTGCTAACCAACCTTGTCTGTGTGCCATGTTGGAAGCTATACGCAATGCAAAGCATTTCTTGCCTAATAAGGCATTTCCACCATAACCGCTACCATACGACCATATTTCGTTTGTATCAGGGAAGTGCGAAATGTATTTATCTTCGATAGGTGCTGAGGGCCATTTGCTGTCTTGTTGACCTTCTTGCAAAGGTGCGCCCAATGAATGAACACAGGGAACAAAATCCTTATCACCTAATATATCCAAAACTTGTTGTCCCATACGGGTCATAATACGCATATTTACTACCACATAAGGTGAATCGGTAATCTGAATTCCAATATGTGCAATTTCTGAACCAAGAGGACCCATGCTGAAAGGAATAACATACATGGTGCGACCTTTCATGGAACCATCGAAGTATCCTGTCAGGATTTCTTTCATTTCTGCAGGGGCACACCAGTTATTGGTTGGACCTGCATCTTCTTCTTTTTCGCTGCAAATAAACGTACGATTTTCAACACGTGCCACATCGCTCGGATCACTTTGGAAGTAATAGCTGTTAGGACGTTTTTCTTCGTTTAATTTAATTGCGGCTCCACTTTGAACCATTAAATCTAAAAGTTCTTGATTTTCTTTTTCAGAACCATCGCACCAATGTACTGATTTGGGTTGGCATCTTGTTTCCCATTCTTTTACCCATTGAATAAGTTTTTGATTTTTTTCCATAGAATTCTGCTTTACATTATTTGTTTAAATTATTATTTTTCTTTTTTATTATTCTTGTTAGTTTTCGTTTGCTTTTCGGATTAAGTTTAATGCACTACCTGCTTTGAACCATTCAATCTGCGTATCATTGTAGGTATGATTTGCCAAAATAGATTCTTTAGTACCATCGGCATGATTAATTTCCACACTTATTTGTTTGCCTGCTGCAAATTCTTTCAGACCCAAAACACTGATTTTATCCCCTTCCAGTATCTTAGCATAATCTTCTTTATTGGCAAAAGTAAGAGCTAAGATACCTTGCTTTTTC
>CAIOJS010000329.1 GCA_903858655.1 uncultured bacterium
TACACCTTTTCTTTGCGTGCCAAACTCGGACGGAAATCCACTTCGGCATCGCTGCGTTTGCGGATATACGCTATCGTTTCAAAACCCTTTTGCGCCTGTTCCAAACAAGCCGCCTTCACACACACATCCTTCTGAAACTTCTCTAAAGAAGCATCCAAGAGTTTCCTAACCGCTTTATTATCTGTTTCAATATACAGCTTGGCAATAAAGTCGCGCAGATGCGTAGTAGTTTTTTCAAGGAAATAAACAGCCGCCTTCTTGATGCGCCCTTGCAAATCGGGATTCTCTTCGGGCATCACCGCCGCTTTAGTAATCTCGCCCAACTGCAACTTGAATTTATCCGCCACTTGCAGTATCTCTATCTCGAAGAAGTTGCGTTGAGTCAGCACTTGCTTCACCACATTGCCATCCAAAATTGATTCGTTCTCGCGTATGATTTTCAACAATTCATCGAAACGATATCGTATCAATTTATAGTCAAACAACTCGAATATCAAATCCTGCTGAAACACTTTTTTTGCTTCGGATAACATGGCAGGCGTGGGTTCGTTTTCCCGTGTTTCCTGCGAGTAGTGCAACACCTTACTATCTGTTTTGATTCCCGAAACCGAAATCGGCGTGCTCAATACGATGCCTTCAAACGTGCGACAACGACTCAGTGCCACATACACCTGCCCATAAGCAAAGGCAGCATTCGCATCAATAATCACCTTGTCGAACGTCAAGCCCTGACTCTTATGTATGGTGATTGCCCAAGCCAACTTTAAGGGCATCTGTGTGAAACTGCCAGCCACTTCTTCCACTATCTCTTTGGTGGTATCGTTCAACGAATATTTCACATTCTCCCATTCCACTTTCGTAACAGCAATTTCGTTCTCGTCGTTCGGACATTTCACATAAACCGTATCTTTCTCTATCCGTGTAATCTTTCCTATCTTACCATTATAATACAGCTTTTCGGCAGCAGGATCATTCTTGATGAACATCACCTGTGCCTCAGGTTTCAACTCCAATTCTTGTTCTGTAGGGAAGTTGAAAGGAGGAAAATCTCCAACCACATCTGCAGAAAAGATATGCTTCTCAGTGTTGATATCCTTCAGCCGTGCCTGATTGATTTCATTAGCACTTGCATTGTGCGTGGTGAGGGTGATGTAGCCTTCATCATCTTTGGGTTGAAAGTTTTTAATATACCGTTGGTTGAGTTCCGCTATCGTTTGCGTGTCAATTTTGTTGTCGCGCACCTTGTTGAGCAGCGCAATAAAATAAGCATCCGACTGCCTGAAAATCTCTTGTAACTCAATGCTGATAGGGTTCGAATCTCGCAGAGCGAAGCTATCAAAAAAATAAATGGACTTGTAATAATCTTGCAGTATCTCCCATTCAGCGTTATTTATCACAGGCGTCAACTGATGCAAATCGCCTATCATCAGCAGTTGCACCCCGCCAAATGGCTTCGAACGATTGCGATATCTGCGCAACACTTCATCAACTGCATCTAACACATCGGCTCTAACCATACTGATTTCATCTATCACCAACAAATCTATACATTTGAAAAGCTGTATCTTGTTTCGACCAAATTTACGCACATTTCTTTCAATATCAAACTGAGTGTCCTTTGGTCTAACACTTTCGGGAATCGCAGGAGAAAAACTCAACTGAAAAAACGAATGTATGGTAACGCCTCCTGCATTGATAGCAGCCACTCCCGTAGGAGCCGCCACCACCATACGTTTGGGCGTAATCTTTTTTAAGTTATGCAAAAAGGTGGTCTTTCCTGTACCGGCTTTGCCTGTAAGAAAGATATTTTTGTTCGTAAACTGAACAAATTCCGATGCGAGTTTCAACTGTTCGTTCTGCCGATATTCCATAGGTAAATGTTTAAAAAATGAGGGTATGAATGTAATGTGAATTAGGAATCTTTATGGAACGTCTAACTGAAAATATTTCAAATAAAGTATGGCATTACTTTCTATGCAATGCATAAAATGTCTTTGCTAATCAGAAGTTTCAGCAATCAACTTTTCGATGCCCGAAAGGGTAACAATTCCATTATTTATCATAAATGGAATCCGTATCCTATCTATATTATCCGAAATCCAATCATCCTTAAACTTCCAATCCCTAAAGGTGTCGTTGCTGATGATATAACATTTGTCGGCTTTAGCTCTTTTGATAAAAAACTCATCTGCTTCCGTAGTCGAAGGTGCTTCATGATAGGTGATTCTTTTATCGCTAATCATTTTGGTCAACACATTCAAGTCGGGAGTTCTTTTCTTAAGCCCTGGGTCGCCAATCACAACGATTTCTTCAAAACGTTGTCGGTACAATTCATCCACCACCAACTTGATGTTGCTGCAATGTGGTTTGTCATCTCCGTCGGCATTATCTCGTTTTCTGCTATTTGAAAACGCAACATTGTTGCCATCCACATATATTTTCTGATGCGAAATTCTCCACACTTCAAAATACTCGCCATCGCTATCGAAGATACCGTATTCTTTGATTTTACTTTGTTGCGAGAAGAAAGCGTTTATGTCGGCTTCAGTGTTTAGCTTTTTGACATACCATTCGGGGAATTCGCGAGTGCCATCTTCTGCGGTAACAAATTTCAGTTCTTCTTCCTTTTGTTTCAACAGCTCCATGAGTTTCTTAATCGAAAGTTTTTTACCGTTGTCGGTGTTCTTCAAAGCCGTCACCAACACCATCTGATCGAAACTATAAATGCCTTTTGCAGAATTCTTCAAAGTCAAATAACGCGTATATTCAAATTTGTTTTGAATCTTGAGATGTTTGGCTTCTTGATATTCTTTCACTTGGTCGAATCCCATTTTTACGGCGTTCAGATAATCATCTCCGTAGGTGAATCCCTTTTGTTTGGCATCGTCGTACGTAATCTTGTCCGAGAATCCCAAGAAGAAGCCCTTGTCGAAATCACCGTAGTCTTTAAAACCTTTTACCGTGGCAAACTCGCAAAGTTTGATAGGCGTGTCAATGTCGCTCAAGTCAAAACCCTGTGGTATCAGCGCCCTATTTTGTTCACATCGCTCTCTGAATTTGTCGAAGGCATCAATGAAGCCGAGTTTCTGAGCTTTCGCATAGACTTGCTTGTCCACACCACCTGTTTTAATACAGTCGTGATACTCTCTATAGGTGCTTACGCCTGCCTTTTGCGCCTCATAAAAGCTTTCCGCATCGGGAAAATCCCCTCGAGAAGCATCTTCAAACTCTTCGATAGATTTAAAGTTGTGGCTGTAGATGCGATAAAGAACTTGGTTATCGAGAAACAAGAATTCACCCGCAGGTTTTCCTTCTTCGTCAGTTTTCTCTGTCCACATCACGGTTTTAACCTGATACTGATTGAGCAGTTTAATAAATCCCTTGATATTTTTAATTCTCAAGGATTTGAATTCTGAATTGTCTTCGATTTCAACATAATCGAACTTGTTAATGATTGCCATAATTGTTGAGGTTTAATTACTATTTTATTTTAATTCACATTAGTTATTGTCTAAATATTTACTATAAACTCTTTAAAAATGAAAAATATTGCCAGTAATAAATGTTTTTGATGTTGATTTACTAGAAGTTATTAATTTGCAAAACATGGGTGTAAAAGTAATAATTTTTATTTCATGTTCTGCAAAATTAAAAATGTTTTTTTGCATATTTGTAAAAGTTTTCCTTATGCTTCATCAGTCATCCATGTTTCTCTTGATAAACCGTACTTTATCAATGTTCTTTCAATCGCGCAAAGACTAAAAAATAATTAATAGAGTATCGAAAATTAATATAAAGGTGTAAATTTGCAGCAAGATTATTACTTAAAAATAGAAATGAAGAAAATATTCA
>CAIOJS010000330.1 GCA_903858655.1 uncultured bacterium
CGAATTTTCGTGGACAAAAGTAATCATTTTATTTATATTACAACACATCTCGTCATTTTTTTTCAAATATTTTTCTCAAATGTCTAAACAAACCAAAATCACATCAGGGCTAAAGCCCCTAAATCTAATAGTTTTCACCACCCCAACCTAAAGGCTGGAGTTAATATATTCTATCATAAATTTATGTCTTTGCACGAAACATCATCCAAAGGCTATTCCACTGTTTCCATTAGCATGAGCAACAATTTTTAATTTTTAATTTTTAATTTTTCATTCAAAAATCTGCCTCTTTGCGCGAACCAAAACCTCTCAAACTCGAAACCAAAAAAAAATATGCGAATATTCAACCCACTTCAGCGAATCTTTAATCCACTATGTCAAAGTGGCAGTTCACTATGTCAAAATGGCAGCCAACTTCCACGAGACCAAAAAAAAATATGCGAATCCCTAACCCACTTCCGCGAATCTCTATCCCTCGTCTGCGAATCCGAAACCATCGCGCCCGAAACTAAAAAAAAATATGCGAATCTCTAATCCAACATCGCGAAACCAAAAAAAAATGTGCGAAACCAAAAAAAAATATGCGAATCTAAAAAAAAATATGCGAAATTATCTTTTTATTAACAAATATCAATAATTTTCACCATCCAAATTCCAAACTCTCAAATCAAAAATCTCAAATCAAAAATCAAAATTTCTTTATTTGCTGATGATTTTGAATTCGGTGCGGCGGTTTTGTTGGCGACCGTCTTCGGTGTCGTTGGTGGCGATGGGTTTGTCGAATCCGTAGCCGACGAATGTCATGCGGGTTTTGTCAATTCCTTTTGAGATGAGATAATCCACGACGGATTTGGCGCGATTTTCGGATAGGGGTTTGTTGTAGGCGGCGGTTCCGATGTTGTCGGTGTGACCTGATATTTCGATTTTTAGGGTTGGGAAGTCGGTCATGAGTTTGATGAGTCGTTCGAGTTCGGGGATGGATTCGGGACGGAGGACGGCTTTGTTGAAGTCGAAGAATATGTTGTTGAGCACGATGGTTGATCCGATGGCGAGTTTGTTGAGTTTGATGTCTTTGGTGATTTCTTGATAGATGGTTGTGGGGGGTATGTTGAGGTTTTCGGAGTGGAATAGGTAGCCTTCGGATTTGACGGCGATTCCGTAGTTTTTGCCTGAGGGGAGGGAGACGAGGTATTTTCCTGTGGCGCTGTTGGATTCGAATGTGGCGACGATTTCGTTTTTCTCGTTGTCGGTGATTTCGATGACGGCGCCGAGCGGGTTTAGTGTGAGTTCGTCGAGGATTTTGCCTTTGAGGATGGTTACTTGGTTTTCTTTGATGGCGACGGTTTTTTCGATGACGGTTTCGCTGACGGGTTGGGTGAGGGAGGCTATTAGGTTGTCTTCGGTGTTGTTGACGAGGGGTTTTTCGGCACCGAGGAAGGTGATGATGTAGAGGTCGCGGTCGCCGTATCCGCCCGGTTTGATGGACATGTAGTAGCCGTGGGCGCCTGAGGCTGAGATGGAGAAGAAGACGTCGTCGTCGGGGCTGTTGATGGGATAGCCGAGGTTGACGGGGTCGGACCATTTGCCGTTTTCGAGGGTTGATTTGAAGATGTCGAATCCGCCCATGGTGTTGTGTCCTCTGGAGCTGAAGTAGAGTGTTTTGCCATCGGGATGGATGAATACGCCTTCTTCGTCAAAGGTGGTGTTGATGGGTGCGCCGATGTTTTTGGGTTCGCCCCAATTGCCTTTTTTGTCGAGGGTGGCGTAGTAGATGTCGCTGCCGCCAAGCCCATCGGGTTTGTTGGAGACGAAGTAGATTGTTTTGCCGTCGAAGGAGATGGAGGCGGAGGATTCGTGGTATTTGGTGTTGATGGCGCTGCTGAGTTTCTTGGGCGTTGACCATTCGGAGCCTTTGAGATGACATTCGTAGATGTCGCCGCCGTCGGAGCCTTTGTAGATGAGGAGGGTTTGTCCGTCGGGGGATAAGCCAATGGTTGCGTCGTGTTCTTTGCTGTTGAGGGGGCTGGGCGGGTTTTTGGGCGTGGTCCATACGCCGTTTACTTTTTCGGAGATGTAGATGTCTTCGAAATACATATTGTCGGTTGGGTCTTTTTGTCCGCCTAGGGTGTTGTCGCGGCGGGAGGTGAAGAATAGGACGGATTCGTCGGCATTGATCAAAGGGGAGTATTCGCGGTAGGTGGAGTTGACCACGGGTCCGAGATTGTCAATGAAGACGCGGGCGGGGGTAAGCATTAGGAGTTTGCCATTGTTACATTCTTCGATTTTTTTGTCCACATCTGCGCCAAGTTCTTTGAGGTCGTCGCCAGTCAATGATTTTTTGTATTCTTGATAGAGAGCGATGGCTTTGTCGAACTCAGAGTTGAGATGGTAGGCGCGGGCAAGGAGGTATTTGGTGTCGGGGAATTGGGTAGGATTGAGGGTAAGGGATTTTTCGAAATAGGGGATGGAGTTTAGTTTCTGCACGGTGTTGAGATAGCAGGAGCCGATGTAATAGTTGAGTTCGGCGTTGTTGGGGTTGAAGGTGTTAGCCTTGAGGAAATAGTCGAGGGCAATGAGATAGGAGCCTCTGCCTAATTCGTAATATTTGACGCCTTGATTGAAATTGGCGCGGGCTTCTTTGAATTCTTTTTCTTTTTTGGGGAAGTTCTCTTTGTTGAATTCAACGTTCTGAGCTTTGACAGAAATGCTTGCTACGAGAAACAAGGCTATGATGAGGGAATAAATTATCTTTTTCATATTGATAGGATTATATTATTTACATTGTAGTTTTAAATAGGTGTCGGCAGTTGCAATGCCCAAATCTTTGGCTTTTTTCCAATCTAAGCAGGATTTGTCGGCTTGTCGCAACATCTCGTAAGTGATACCTCGATTGAGGTAGGCGTAGCCGTAGTTGGGGTTGAGTTCGATGGCTTTGTTGTAGTCGGTTAGGGCTGCGGGGTAGTCTTTGAGTTTGTATTTTGCGTTGGCGCGATTGTTGAAAGCAAAAGCATAATCGGCTTTCAGGGCGATGGCTTTGGTGTAATCGGCGATAGCTTTGTCGTATTCTCCGAGTTCGAAATAGGCAGAGCCGCGGTTGTTGATGGCGATATAATAATCGGGTTTCATGGTGATGGCGAGGGTGTATTCTTCTACGGCGCCTTTGAAATCGCCCAATTTCTTTTTGGCACTGCCTAAGTTTTCGTGAAAGAAGGGGACGTTGTTGTTCAATTTGCATGCTTGAACATAATCAGCGGCAGCGGCTTCGTTTTTCTCTTGCATGAGTTTGGCGCTACCTCTGTCGTTGAAGGCATAAGCGTAATCGGGTTTGTTGAGGATGGCGTGGTTGAAGTCGAGGATGGCGCGGTCGTATTCGGATTTCTGGAAGAGTTCCACGCCTCGATAATAGTAGGCTTGGGCGTGGGTGGAGTCGAGTTCGATGGCTTTGCTGAAATCGCTGATGGCGTCGTCGTGTTTGCTTAACTCAAATTGTGCCTTGCCTCTGTTGAAAAAAGCTTTCGCGGAAGGGCTAATGGCGATGGATTTGCTGAAATCGAGGATGGCGTTGGCGTAGTCTTTCATTTCGAGCTTGACGGCGCCACGGTTGTAGATGGCTTTTTCGAAGTCGGCTTTCAGGTCAATGGCGGCGTTGAACTTGGTGAGCGCCTCCGCATAGTTTTTGGATTCGAAAAGTGTTACGCCTTCATTATAAAGCTTCTCAGACTGTTGGTCGTCGGCTTTGAAAGTTGAATCGGGCATGTTGGTTTGCCCAAATAATGAAAAACTTAGGAAAAGGATTAGCGTGATTGAGATAAGTTTTTTCATGATAATGAGATTAATGGTTATTTGATTTGAGAAATAAAGGTACAAAAATACGAAAAATATTTAGTATTAAAATGAAATATAATAGTCTAATAGAAAAAAGACCATAAAAATGACACTTGAGATGCCATTTAATGTGAAAAAAGCGAGGTTGATTCGTGAGAGATCCTTAGGTCGAACGATGAAATGTTGATAGAAAAGTAAAGACCCAAAGATGAGGACGCCTATCCAATAAAACAAACCGACAGTACCTAATAGTCCTGCGGTTAGGATAAAGGCAAATGAAAACACATGTATGATTGCAGAGATTATCAGGGATTTGTTGATGCCGAAATGTTGGGGGATGGAATGGAGTTTGTGTTCGCGGTCGAAATTCATGTCGCTTAACGCATAAATGATGTCGAATCCGCCTACCCAAAACAGTACTGCTAAGGAATATAATATGGGTATGAAATCGAAGTGAGCGGTTACTGCCAAATAGGCACCGATGGGAGCTAAAGAAAGTCCTAATCCTAAAACGAAGTGGGCAAAGAAGGTGAAGCGTTTGGTGAAGCTATAGCCTAAGACCACAACCAAGGCAATGGGTGAAAGGAAGAAGCATAAGGGATTGATGAAATAGGTGGCGACAATAAAGCCGATGATATTGATGCATAAGAAGATATAAGCATTCTTCAGACTTATCTTACCACTGGGGATGTCGCGTGATTGGGTGCGTGGGTTGAGCGAGTCGTATTTGCGGTCAATAATTCGGTTGAAACTCATAGCAGAGCTTCTGGCGAAAAAGACGCAGGCTATGATGAGCAGAAATGTGAGGAAATCGAAGGCGGTGCTTTGATTTTGCAATGCCAAATAGAAGCCAATAATGGCAAAGGGTAAGGAGAAAATCGTGTGACTGATTTTTACCAGAGAAGCGTAATTCGATAGTTTTTTGAATACTTGTGAAGCCATACAGTGATTAAGTAGGGAGCAAAGTACGTTCTTTTACGCAAAAAAAGCAAGTTATTTCTCTTTTTTCTTTCGAAACATGTCTGCCACCAACCATCCAATCAACAAACCGAGGGCTATATTATAATAGGGACTTGCTTTTAATGAGCAGCTTCCCGAGGAACATCCCACAAAAAAATAATAGCAGAAGCCTGCAGTGCCGCCAAGCACTAAACCGATGATATGTTTTAGCGAAAAACCATCTTTCAGGTGTTCCGAAAAGGTCTTCTTGGGTTTTTCGGGTTGAGGCGTTTCTATGTTTTCCATGATTTAGTTTTGTATAGCTTTTATAGCGTTCACTAAGGTTTCTTTTGTTTGCAGACCTGAAACACGATACACAGGGGTGCCATTCTTAAAAATGATGACGGTTGGCAGGTATTTTATGCCGTATTTAACCGAAGTGACGGCGTTCTTATCTGTATCCATCTTGCCGATTTTTAAATCGCTACTTGATTCTTGAGCAATCTCCTCAATGATGGGCGACAGGACTTTGCATGGACCACACCAAGTGGCATAAAAGTCAACCATCACGATGCCTTTGCTGATGGTGGTATCGAAGTTTTTGTCTGTCATAATCATCACACCATTTTGAATGTTTTGAGATGAGGTGGATTTGTTGCCCGACATGTTATACGGAATCGCAAGCATGGCGGCGAGAATCATTAGGAAGGTGAGTTTTTTCATAGTTTTATTTTTGTTTAGATTATCAATTATTGAACCAATTTATAGTAATGTGACAACTGTGATGCCATCACCTCCGAATTCTAAGCGCTCATCTTCGAAAGCAAGGACGCTTTTGTGCTTCGATAGTATCTCTCTGGTGATTCTGCGCAACACGCCTGTGCCCTTGCCATGCAGGATTCTAACGGTGAAATTCTTTAACAAGACCGCATCATCAATATATTTTTCGATGAGGGTAATGGTTTCTTCTGCTCTTTTGCCTCTCAAGTCCAAAGTAGCGCTAAAATCGGACACTTTGTCTTGTATTTGGTTGGTAAATTCGGAATAGTTGCTTTTGGTGATGTTTTTATAACTGTCCAGATACTCTTTTCTGGAAGCTTCTATCAATTGAGAAACGGGCAAAATGATGCGCAAGTTGTTGTACATAACAAATGCCTGATTCTTTTTGATTTCGACGATTTCACCAATCTGGTTTTGTCCTGGGATTTTGACGAAATCACCTTGTTTGGGATTGAGCAGTGGGGTTTCCTTCTTTGGAATCTTAGCCAATTGTTCTTGATGTTTCTTGATGGGCGATTTGGGTGGAATCACTTCGGGAATTTCTTCGGGCAAGGTGAGTATTTCGATGGTTTCTTTCAGTTCTTGACGAAGCGTTTGTGTGATAACCTTTTCAGCATTCGATTCTTTAATCTCTTTGATAGTCTTTTCGATAGAAGCATTTGCTTTTTGCAAGAGCTTTTCGGCTTCGATTTTGGCATCTGCGAGATATTGTTTCTTTTTGGAATCCAAATCGGAGAGGAGGGCTTGGTACTTGTCTATCATATCCGACAAGAAATTATCTGCCATCTTAATCTTCTCCTGCTGCTTCACCAAATCTTCTTTCTCGATTTCAAATTGCTGAATTTGTTTCTCGAAACTAATCTTCTCGACACCTGAAAGCTCTATCGCTTTTTGAACCACATCTTTTGGATAGCCAATCTTTTCAGCTATTTCAAAAGCATAGGAACTTCCTGAATAGCCTATGCGAAGTTTGTAGAGGGGCTGCATCTTCACACTATCAAACATCATGGAAGCATTGACCACACCCGCAGTTTTGGCTGCATATTCTTTTAGGTTGGCATAATGTGTGGAAACCACCCCAAAAGATTGTTTTGTGTTGAGTGCATCCAAGGTTGCTTCTGCAATGGCTCCTCCAAGTTGCGGTTCTGTGCCGCTTCCAAATTCATCAATCAAAAACAAAGTATCGGATTCTGCATGGAGTAGGAATTGGTTGAGATTCTTCAGATGCGAACTGTAGGTGCTCAAATCATCTTCAATGGACTGTTCATCTCCAATTTCGATAAAGATTTTCGAGAATATCCCTGAGGATGAATTCTCATGAACAGGAATCAGCAAGCCGCATTGCAGCATATATTGCAGCAAGCCAACCGTTTTCAGACAAACCGACTTGCCCCCTGCATTGGGACCTGAGATGACCACGATTCTTTGGTCTTGATTCAAGAGAATATCGAAAGGAACTACTTCTTTTTTAAGTGTTCTTAGATGCTGAGCTAATATGGGATGGGATGCGTTCTGCCAATTAATTTCTTCACGATTCAATAGCAGCGGTTTCACCGAATGGGTTTCAATCGCTAACTGTGCTTTGGCTCTAATAAAATCTATGGTGCTCAGGAAATGATAACTTTGCACCATGCCCGAAAGGAGTGGTCGTAGGAATATGGAGAACTGCGTCAGTATTTTGATGATTTCTTTGCGTTCCGCAGCTTCAAGCTCGCGTAGCGAATTGTTCATCTCGAATATCTCGGAAGGTTCGATAAACACGGTTTGCCCGCTCGATGATTCGTCGTGTATATAGCCTTTTATCTTTCGTTTGTTCGAAGCATTGATGGGAATCACACTGCGCCCATTGCGGATGGTTATCTCGCTATCGGACACGATGACATTGTCTTTCTTCAGACCACTTAATATTTGGTTCAGCCTTCTTTCAATTTGGCTTTGGGTTGACTTGATGCTGCTACGTATCTTTTTCAATTCGTCGGACGCTGTGTCGCGTATGCCGCCTTTGTCATCTAAGATACGATTCACCCCTGTGATGATTGCAGGATACACTTCTATTTCATTTGATAAGGCTAACAACAAAGGATACAGCTCTTTCTCTTCATAGATAAAGGTGACAATATCTTGAATGATGGTGTAGGACAGGCGCAGTTCTGCAAGCTTTTCCAACTCAATGTAAGTGCCATCAAGTTTGATTCGTTCAAGCTCGGGAATTAAATTGTAATAATCTTGGGAAGGAAAGTTTTCTGGCGATTGCAATATGTCCACAAACTCAGCGGTGAGTGACAACTGATTTTCGATTTGATTGATAGAGGTAGAAAAGCGGATATTGTCAACTTTTATCTCACCTAATTCGCTTAAGCAAAGATTCTTTAAAAGAGTTTTTATGGTGTCGAAACCTGTTTTGTATTCAAAACTATCTGGAAAAATCACGTAAACTTGTTTAGTATTTTTTGAATCGAAATATAAATTTCTACAAAGATAAGCACAAAATAGAAACCAAAGCCCTTTTCAATAAAAATATAACATCTTTCAAGACATTTTTTGTGTAAGTAGGCATAACCATTATGCCTACTATTTCAGACTAATGAAATCTGTTTAGCCGCAATGGAAAAACTTTTGCACCAACTTAATCATTTCCGCATTGTTGTTGTTTAGCTCTTGACGCAGATTTTTGTCATCAAATTTCTTTAAATTTCTGATGATACCATCAATAGTGTTTTGCGAAAACACATCATACTTCTTATAAATATCTGTTTGTTCTTCCAACTTTAGTGCCGAATCCCAACATGAGAACGGCAATGTCTGCAGGCTCTTCACCTTTTCTTTATGTTCATCATCAAAGATGTTTACATCCACATAGGTGTCTTTTGCCAACTCCAAAGCATTCTCCATTTCAAAACCATGACGAGCAGCAACTGTCAAGCCTGCCAACAACAGATAGGTATCTGCCGAACCATCAGGACAACGAAACTCAACAGTCTGTTTGTCGCTATAATCTTCGGTAGGTACTGCTTCCAAAGGGTTCGCTTTCACGATCATGTCGTTGATGCCGCACCATCCCAAAGGAACACGCACCAAGACTGAACGGTTTCTATCGCCCCAACAAATATTGGTAGGTGCTTCCTGATGTGGCACCAATCGGAAATAGGAGGTAGGGTTGGTATTGCCAAAAGCAGTCAACGAAGGCGCAAGTGACAAATAACCCGCAATCATCTTTTTGGCGTTATTGCTAATCGTGCCGCAATCCACCAATGCATTGATATTGTCTTTCATCAAACGGGTGTGAATATGCATTCCACTTCCTGCTTTGCCAACTGTTATTTTCGGAGCAAAGGTAATGTTGATGCCATATTGATATGCCAAGGTTCTAATAATCCATTTCGAAATCACCAATTGGTCGGCAGAATCTTCTACATCTACAGGCAAAAACTCAATCTCATTTTGTTCGTATTCCAAATTATCAATCGAAAAGCTGCCCACTTCCGTATGTCCATATTTGATTTGACCGCCTGCGCGCGAAATCTCCAACATCGCTTGAGTGCGAAACTGTTCCCATTTGGCAAAAGGCGTTGACTCATGATACGCTTTCTGATCCTTAGCCGGAAACAAAGGGTCTCTCTCGCTTATGGCATAATACTCCAACTCGCCCATCGTTTCGTAGCGAAAACCTGTCTGTGCTTTCAGTGCGTTATGAGCTTTATGCAAGATATATTCGGGCGACATTGGCAATGGATTTCCTTCTTTGTTGAAATAAGAACACAAAATGTCGAGTGTGGGGATATCCGAAAACGGATTCACAAAAGCAGTTTTAAATCGAGGCATCACATACAAATCACTAGAACCTGCTTCTATATAGGAAAACAAACTCGAACCATCCACCCGCTCACCTGTAGAGAGCAAATTGTCTAAATAATTTTTGCTGTTGATAACAAAATTTAGTGTTTTCAATCGGCTGTCTTCGCCCACATATCTAAAATTTATCATCTGAATGTGGTTTGCCTCAATAAATTTTATCAAATCAGCCTTCGTAAAGCCTGATTGAGGTTTGTCTAAAAACTGAACTAAAGGGTTAGGATTCAGTTCGAAATGAGATAGGTCTTTCATATATTTTTAATTTTTAATGTCCGTATAATTTGGGCGTCAAACGTAGTAAATTTTCTAATATGATTACAAATTTCACAAAAATATTTTTCTCATCCTTAAGATGGAATCAGCATAAATAATCTATATTGAAAAACAATTTGCTGTTTTAACCGAGTTTGTTATCAGAATTAATCTAAATCATCCCATAATTTGAAATAAAACATGCCTTCGTATCAGTAAATTTTATACTTTTGCACCACCAAATCTCTCCGTAGCTCAGTTGGTAGAGCAATTGACTCTTAATCAATGGGTCATAGGTTCGAGTCCTATCGGGGAGACTAGAAATGCAGATTAGAGTGTTTTCATGGTTTGGAACAAACTCTAGGATAATGAAGAAATAGTGTTAGGATAAATTTATATTCCTAGCACTATTTTTTTTGCTTTAGATTGATAGTTATCGAGTGTGATTTTTTTACCACAATAGACACAATAGAACTCCCGACCTTTGGTACGCGGGACAGGACAATAGTTTTAGTCGGGGTGCTACTTGAAGTAGCACTCCCACTTGCAGAATTATTCCTTTACTATCCTTGTTACGTGCCCCATAGTGTCACTTTGCATTTTTACTATATACACTCCTTTGGATAGCTTGCTGATATCCATGTCTGTTTTTTCTTGCAGTATGGCTTGGTGCAAAAGTAGTTGCCCTTGCATACTGTATAAGGATAGCGTGACATCTTTGGTAGGCGTTGATGTTTCAATAGTTATATGATCTTCGGCAGGATTGGGATACATCCTAAACGTGTTGTTTTCAAAAGATTCTTCGATGCCTATATTGGTTAAATTGATGACGTTTGACGTGTCGGAAGAGCATCCGCCAATCGTAACAATGACATAATACAGTCCATTTTGAAGTGGTGTGTAGTTTTGAGCTGTGGCACCTGCAAGGCTGCCATTGTTCCAATACCATTGATTCCCTGCGGCAGCGCTTGAAACAAAATGATTCCCCACCAAAGTTATGACAGGGGTGGGAGGTACAGGATTTACTGTAACCGTTA